>JBGCFH010000276.1:0-38332 GCA_045106825.1 Saprospiraceae bacterium
AAAAACCCAATTCTTTAGATGCAAAAATGCTAAGAAGCACTTGATTTTTAAACTTTCGAGTATTACTCGACTATACAACATCTATAAAATCGGGTTTTTAACCCGATTAAACGAACAATTTTATAGAAGCTGAGTAGTTACAATAATTCAAAATAAATCAAATGAAAACCATACGAACGACTTTCAAAAATCGTGAAGGCATCGCAATCTCTGCACGATTAGAACAACCAAATAATCAGTTTCCAATTACTTACGCTATTTTTGCTCATTGTTTTACTTGTAGCAAATCGCTTCGTGCAGTAAATAGTATTAGTCGAGCTTTAACAGCAAAAGGTATTGCTGTTTTACGTTTTGATTTCACAGGTTTAGGAGAAAGTGAAGGCGATTTTGCAGACACTAATTTTTCTTCTAATGTTTCGGATTTGTTAGATGCTTCTGAGTTTTTAGCACAAGAATACGAAGCTCCAAGTATTTTTATTGGACATTCGTTAGGCGGTTCTGCTGTGTTGATGGCTGCAAAATATTTGGACAATATCCAAGCCGTCGCAACAATCGGAAGTCCTGCTGAACCTGTTCACGTTCAAAATCAATTCGGTTACAAAATCGAAGAAATAAAAGAAAAAGGTATTGCAAAAGTTACATTGGCAGGTCGAGCATTTACGATTAAAAAACAGTTTTTAGACGATTTGGCAAATATCAATTTGTTAGATACCGTTCGTGATTTGAAAAAGGCAATTTTAGTAATGCATTCGCCACACGATAAAACAGTTGGTATCAGAAATGCGGAAATGATTTATAAAGCTGCTTTTCATCCAAAATCATTTGTATCACTTGATGGTGCAGATCATTTATTAATGAACAATAAAGAAGATGCTATTTATGTGGGCGAATTGATAGCAAGTTGGGCAAAACGATACATCAAAACTCCGAAGAAAGATAAGTTAAGAACCAGTAAAACTGTTGTCGTAAAAACAGATGAAGGTTTTACCACAGAAATCACAACTGGCAAACATAATCTAACAGCTGACGAACCTGAAAACGTTGGCGGAAATGATTTTGGGCCAAGTCCGTATGATTTATTATTAGCGAGTTTAGGAGCTTGTACGAGTATGACTTTACGCATGTATGCGAATCGTAAAAAATGGGATTTGAAATCCGTAAAAGTACATTTATCTCACAAAAAAGATTATGCTCAACTTTGTGAAGCATGTATCAATGACGAATCTACAAAAAAGAAAAAAATTGATATTTTTGATAGAGAACTCGAACTTGAAGGCAACTTAGATGAAACACAAAGAAAACGCCTTTTACAAATTGCCAATAAATGCCCTGTTCATCGTACGTTGCATGGTGAAGTTGAAGTAAATACGAAGCTGAAATAAAAAATCAAGAAAAATAAATAAGATTATATCATGTTGTAATAATTACAAAACTATCTCTTACTTAATAACATTAAGTATGTGAACATAGTTATTTTTCATGTGAGTCATGAATACACCAATAATTGTTTTACTTCTAATCAGTTATATTAGATTTTAATCCGTGCATTCATGGCAAATAAATTTGTCTTAATTTACATTACTACATTTACTAATTTTATAATTAAAAAAATAATGACAACAGCACTAATTACAGGTGGAACAAAAGGAATTGGCTACGGTATTGCGGAAGCAATGCTACATGAAAATATGAATGTCGTCATCACAGGACGAAATCAAAATACGGTTGATAAAGCTGTAGAAAACTTAGCAAAAATCGGAAAAGGACAAATTTTAGGAGTTGCTTCAGATGTAAGAGATTTAGCTGCAGAACAAAATGCTGTCAATAAAACAGTCGAAAAATTCGGTCGTTTAGATGTTTTAATTGCAAATGCAGGTGTTGGACATTTTGCATCTATTGAAGACTTAACGCCTGAACAATGGCAACAAACAATTGATGTAAATCTAACAGGTGTTTTTAATAGTATAAAAGCTGGCGTCGAAGCATTAAAAACTTCAAAAGGTTATTTTATGACGATTGCAAGTTTAGCTGGTACAAATTTCTTCGCACGAGGTGCAGCCTACAATGCGAGTAAGTTTGGTTTGGTCGGTATGACACAAGCGATTATGTTGGACTTACGTCAATATGGCATCAAGACAACGACAATTATGCCTGGCTCTGTTTCTACTCATTTTAATGGAAATAATCCTTCTGAAAAAGATGATTGGAAAATTCAACCAGAAGATATTGGTCAAATAGTTATTGACTTACTCAAAATGAATCCTCGAACGTTGCCAAGTAAAGTCGAAGTTCGTCCGACAATGCCAGGGAAAAAGTAAGTTTATCATCTGATACTTAATAAAAAATCCGATTTTGATAATATCAAAATCGGATTTTTATTTTAAAATTTGAATAGAACTCATTAAACCTCAATAGGTTCAATAGCAAAATGTGCTGAATATCTTGTTTGAAACCAATATTTAATTCCAGTTGTTGAAGCCGTTTTTCCACGATAATAGAAATTATATTCACAACCATTATATTCAAAATTATAAAAGTCATTTTTAGATAACGAAAAGTTATGTAGTTTCATCACTTTTCCTTCTTCACGTAATTGCATAACAAACGTTGCTTCATTTTTTTCGGTATCAATTCTTTTTAAGATGACTTTCACTTTTTCATCTTGAAACTGTCTATAATAAGGCTGATTGTTATTAAAACTTAACCAAATGGAACTTCTTACTTTTAAACCACAGATTTCATCATTATCAATATTTTCAGGATTAAAGAAAGTAGGATTTTTTACCAATAACATCGGCTCTTTTCCCATAATATTAATGACAGAAGAATGTAATGCTAATTGTGCGATATTTTCAGATTTAGAAATTTCGGCTGCTGGTTGTTCTACGATTTCAACATCTTTAATTGTTGGTTGTTCACCACCTTCATGCGTTACCGAATTATTATATATCCATAATGTGAAAGAAGTAACCGTAACAATCCAAACACTCATTAACATTAATGCTAATGTTCGTTTAACAGAAACTCTTGATAAATCAAGTATATCTTTATGAAAGATACTATTAAATAAAAAGAAAAAAATAGTAAGTGTAATTCCGCTGATTAAGCCAATAGAACCAGTTATTTCCAGAATTTTCAAGCTGCTCATAGTCAATTGTTTTTGTGATGAAACAATGGTGTTTTAAGGTAATTAGTGTTTTTGTTTGTTTTTTATTTTAGATGAAACAATGGTATTAAGTAAAAACATTAAAAGAACAAATGATATTTTATCATTATTTAACTCATGGAAATAACCTACTCAATGTATTGTTTCTTTAATAAGGCTTACGAAGCCGTTTTAAAATAGTTCTGTTTGTTAATTGTAAATTTTCATAAACTATGCCATATAAAGCACTTTTATGATTTAACTAACGATGATTTAAGTTTTATTAACATTTAGAAGAGGAGAAATTAGATTTTCAGGAAATCAGAAATAATTGACTATATTTATTTAGGGAATAATAAAACAAAAGAGCCAACAATCAGATTGTTGACTCTTTCATATTCTATTGATAATTAGGATTTAATGTGTATAAAAACCCTTTACCACCAAAATTTTCTTTTAGCACTACGTCTTTTTTGTTAGCTAATTTGTGTACCGTTCTTGATAAAGCGTTTCTAAGTTGCTTATCATCAAGCGGATTTTCTAATCCATTGTTTGCATCTTCAAAAATTTCTAATAATGCACCCGAATTTATTGGTTCTGTTATTCCAACTAATGCATCTAACATAACCTCATCCCATGCTGATAATTTAAATCCATATCGTCTTGGTCCACCATTACTTTTTGATATAGGTGGTTTTGGTACAGAACGTTGAACTGTGCGTGTAACAGTTCTCACAGGTGCTGCGACTCTTTGTGTTGTAATAGATGGAATTTGTAATTCATTTTCTAATCTCGTAATTAACGAAACTAAATACTCTCTTTCAAACTCCACTTTTCTTAAATCCGATCTATACTTTTCTAATAATTCTCTACGTTCGAGAAAAGAAAGATAATTAGAATTTAACTGCTGCATTTGCTCTCTCTATTGTGTACTTTCAGCCAAGAATAATAATTTTTGACACTAAAACAACGATGAAAATAAATCCTTCAAAAAAAATATATTATCACAATAAAGTATAATAACAAATAATTTTTTCGAAATTATAGGCAAAGTTATTTTTTGCATGTAAATTTATTAGAAATACAAAATGACAACTTATCATTTCATTTTTACTAAAATATTATATCTGACCTAATAATACTGGTTATTAATAATTTTAACATTACTCTCTCAGTACAAAAATACATTTCTTTCGTAAGAAATCAAAGAAAAAAAGGTATAAAAAATAGATCTAATCTATATTTATTTTTATGGCTTACAAATATGATATATTATTTTTTTTAAATTTAATCACTTGGCTATCAAACATTTAAACAAATAAATCAAATTTCACAATCGTTTTAATAAAGGCGAAATAAATTCTTAAAAAATAAACTACTTGCATAAAAACAATCTAAAATCAAGCTACTATCTAAAGGATACAAGCACTTTATAACAAAAACACATTACAATAATAAGCAAAATAAAAAACAATAATTAAAATTAAAATCATCCCAAAAATATATTCATACGATGAATAATAATAATTAAGGTAATACAGGATTTATAAATTTAAATTTTCTTGATTTTATCTTAATTAAAACACATTTACCAGAAAAAATCTACATATTTTAACCTTATCTTTAGCCAAAATTTGAGGCAAATATTCCAATGATAGACTTTACGCAATTAGCTGACGCTTTCTATAAAGAATTAAAAAAGGTTATAAAAATAGAGGACAAAGAGTTACAATTTTCGATTTTGTATCGAACGGTAAACGCTTTTTTTAATGGTTTAACTCGTTCTGAAAAAATTCAGTTTACGACTATCTTTTCTAAGATTTCTTATACGTTTCATAAGTATGATGTGTCGAGTGAGATTCAGTGGCAATTGCATGAATTTCGTAAAGAAGGTCGAAACGTTATTTATCAAAATAAACCGATTAAGGACAATTTATATGAATTAGGTTTGTCGGCGATTTGTCGAGTGATTGCCGAGATTTGTAAGACGGAAATCCCGAAAGAACTCGCTGCTATTTTGCCGAAAGGCGAATTTTATGACAAAACGCCAATCGAAGTAAAAGACACAATTGCGAAAGCAAGAGTTGTCGTGAGTGAGATTCGTCCGAAAGAACGATTGTTGATTTGTTTTGATGAAATGCAGCCGCAAATTCCGATAAAAGTTCGCTATGATGAAACGGCAATCAACGAGCAGTTTCACGCTTCGATTAACTTACTCAAACACGTTTGGAAAGAATATACAACGTTGAATTTATTGGATATTTCGGTGGATGAAAATGGCGTTTATCATCCTCGGATTTTCATTATTGAACCAGATTATTTAATTGATGTTTCGGCTGTCGCCAATTGTTTTTCTCAACCGACCGAAGCGATTTTATATTTATTAAAGAAGTTTTTGCCGTTTGAAAATTCGCAGCCGTTAGTTGTCGGAAATATCGCCAATCATTTTTTAGATGACTTGATGAATGACGATAATATTTCGTTTAACGAATCTTTTCCAAAAGTCTTTAAAGCGAATCCGTTAGCGTTTAGTTTGTTTACCGATCAGGAAGTTCGAGAGATTATGAGCAAGTCCAAAAAGCATTTTTGGAGTTTGTTACAAATGGTCAAATCGGGTTTTGAAGAAAATGATATTAATCCTAAAAATTGCTATTTAGAACCATCGTTTTTTTCGGAAGATTATGGCATTCAAGGACGTTTAGATATTTGGTATCAAAACCCAGAATCAGAGCAAAATTCTGCGATTGTCGAGCTAAAATCTGGTTCTGCTTACATGGCAAATCGTTATGGAATTAGTGATTCACACTACGTTCAAGCCTTGTTGTATGACTTGATGATTAAGTCGGTTTATGCACAAAAAGATCCTCGAAATTACATTCTATATTCCAAACTAAATCAAGATAATTTACGATTTGCACCAGTTCTAAAAACCAAACAAAACGAAGCCTTATCCATTCGTAATCAAATCGTTACGTTAGAACAATTATTAGTTGATTTACATCAAAGTAAAAATAAAGATTATACGATTTTAGATAAAATTTCGCCCGAACGTTATCCAAAAATTCGTGGTTTTAATGCTCGTGATATTCAGTTTTTCTCAAAGGTTTTGCGAAGTATTACACAGTTAGAAAGACATTACTTTTTGTCGTTTGTTAGCTTTATCGCTCGGGAACATCAACTCTCAAAAATGGGTGTTCAAGGCAATGAAAATGTCAATGGTTTAGCGTCACTTTGGCTGAATCCGTTTGAAGAAAAGAACGAAAGTTTTGATATTTTGGCTCATCTTTCGGTTGCCGACAATCGAGCAAATCACGATACGCCAACTGTTGTTTTTGAACGTAATACTCAAACGAATGAACTGGCAAATTTCCGAGTTGGCGACATTGCGATTCTCTATCCTGCGAATGCTCCAGAAAAAGGAGAAACGGCTTTAAGTAGCCAAATTTTCAAGTGTTCCGTGATTTCAGTTGATAAATATTACGTTGGCGTAAAGCTGCGATTTAAGCAATTCAACAATGAAATATTTGATAATAAAACGCAAAGTTGGGTTTTGGAACACGATCAAATGGATCATTCTTACAATGCAATGTATCGTTCTTTATTTGCTTTTTTACAATTTCAACCATCGAAAAAATCATTGCTTTTCACGGCAAGAAAACCGAAAAAAGCAGCAATTACAGCTTATTTTGAGCAAGAAATCAGTCGCTTAAAAGGTGTTCAAAATATGACCGAAGAACAGCAACGAATTTTGAAAAAAGCGATAACTGCTCCAGAATATTTCTTACTTTGGGGACCTCCAGGAACTGGGAAAACGTCGGTCATGTTAAAGACGATTGTAGAATATTTATTCCATAAAACGGATGAAAACATTCTATTGTTGGCATATACAAATCGTGCGGTTGACGAGATTTGTGAAGCAATAGAAAACGTCAGTGAAACGGCTCGAAATAATTATATTCGTATCGGTTCTCAATATTCTTCTGCCGAACATTCGCATCATGCGTTGTTCAGTAAAAAGATCGAAAAAGTAAAACGTCGTGATGAATTGAAGCAAGTAATTAGTCATCATCGGATTTTTGTATCAACGGTTGCATCGATTCAAAATCGTCAAGAATTGTTGCAATTAAAACAGTTTAATCGAGTAATAATTGATGAAGCGTCGCAGATTTTAGAACCGTTATTAGTTGGTTTGTTACCACAATTTGAACGATTTATTTTGATTGGTGACCACAAACAATTGCCAGCAGTTGTGCAGCAAGATAAGCAGTTTTCAGCGATAGAAAATGCTGATTTGAAAGCGATTGGTTTGCACGATATGCGAGATTCGTTATTCGAGCGATTGTTTTTAAGATGCAAAAATCAAGGCTGGAATTGGGCGTTTGATATGTTGTCGCATCAAGGTCGAATGCACAACTCAATTATGGATTTTCCGAATCGGTTTTTCTATGAAAATAGTTTGAAAATTCTACCAGAATATTGTGGTGTAAATCAATCTGACGATACGAATTATGCGATTATTCCGAACGGTGAATTAACACAACAATTAGCTCAAAACCGTGTATTATACTTCAATACACCAGCAGAAGATAATTTTCAAACACAAAAAATAAATGTTCACGAAGCTCAAAAAATAGCAGAAATCGTGGATAAATATTGTCAACTTTACAAAGCGAATAATCAACCGATTAATTACAAAAAATCAATCGGCGTTATCACACCTTATCGAGCTCAAATCGCTCAAATCAAAAATGCTTTAGAACAAATCGACGAAGCGTACGGCAACTTTACGATTGATACGGTTGAACGTTATCAAGGCGGAGCAAGAGATGTGATTTTGATTTCGTTGTGTTTGAATAATGTGCGACAATTAGATACGTTGGTTTCGCTCGATACAGAAGGAAAAGTGGATAGAAAACTAAATGTGGCATTGACTCGTGCAAAGCAACATTTGGTGATTGTTGGGAATGAAAATTTGATGAAAGCGAGTGCGATTTATGGGAAGTTGTTGGATTGGGCGAAAGGTTCTTGACAGGATAAACAGAATTTTACAGGATTTTTTACTTTTAAAACTTATCTTTGATTCAATCAAAATTTAGATAAACATGGTAGAATCGATTCATATAAAAAATTTCAAATCAATTGCAGACGAAAAAATAGAATTAGGTCGTGTTAATGTTTTGATTGGTTCTAATGGTTCGGGAAAATCGAATATTTTAGAAGCGATTGCGTTTTTGAGTGCGTCTTTGGTAAGTAGAAATATTGATAAAAATATTTTGTTTGGAAAAGGTGTTCGTTTGGCAAAACCATCTTTGATGATTACCTCTGAACGTGGGAAAAAACAGGAGGAGAATATTTTGATTGATGCTATGTTAGAAGATGAAAAAAATCATAGTATAAATGCTTATAATAATTCATCTAATGGAAATTTTGAATGGAAAATTGAAGATAGATTTGCGATTGAAGATTTCAAAGAAGGTTTTTTAGATAAAGAAACCGCTGAAATGTTTTTTAAAATGTTCTGGGATAAAACATCTGAATTATATTTATCGGAGTTTTTAATTTATACACTAAACACCTTAACCTTACGAGGTTTAGCAACCGTGAGTCATCAAAGTCCAGTCGGAATTTATGGTGAAAACTTAGATGTTTTAATTGCTAATTTTAACAATAAAGAACGAAATCAATTAAAGGAATATTTTTATTTAATTGATTGGTTAGAAAACTATATTTTAGATACAGAAGATGCATTAAAATTGCGTGGATTTAAGCAAAATCTAAGTACTTCGAGGTTATATTTTGAGGATAAATACATGATGAGAAAAGATAATAATCACATCTTTTCATCAGAAAATGCGAATGAAGGAATTTTACATTTGTTCTTTTATTTGGCAATTATGATTAGTGAAAAAACACCTTCATTTTTTGCAATTGATAATATTGAATCGTGTTTGAATCCGCATTTGTGTCGTCGTTTGATAAAGGAGATTTGTAAATTAGCGGAAGCGAATGACAAACAAGTAATTATTACAACACACAATCCTGCGATTTTAGATGGTTTAAATTTACATGATGATAATATTCGATTGTTTGAAGTCAAACGTGATGACGGTTTGACGACAACTCGCAGAATTAAGGTAAAGCCAAAAGCAAACGGCAAACAATACAAATTATCTGAACTTTGGACAGAAGGTTATTTAGGTGCGATTCCCGAAAATTTTTAAACTTAACTCAACATGGTAATTGGTATAATTGCAGAAGGAACGGAAGATCAAGCTGTTATTAAAAACATCTTAAAAGGTATCGCAAAATCTTTGAATATTGAAATTGATGTTCGACCTATTCGACCAAATTTGAAAAAGGATGAAGATGATTTACAAAATAACACACAAACAATTGGAACTTTTCAAGGTGTAAAAAATGCTTGTGAAGGTATTGATGGTGAAAGAGAAAATTTCGATAAATTTTTCTTTTTAGAAGATAGTGCGTTTATGGTGATTCAGTTAGATACTGCGGAAATTGATAATCATAACTTTGATTTCTCTCGTCCAAATAAAGATAATAACCCAAATTACAGTATAGAACTTCGAAATCAAGTTATTGAATTGATTAATGGCTGGTTAGAAAATAATTATGAAAATCAATTGTTATATGCCATCGCAATTGAAGAGATAGAAGCTTGGTGTTTAACGATTTATAACAAGAAAGACACTTCACTTTCGGCAAATCCAAAAAATCAATTACAACGAATTTTAAATAAAAGAAATATCAAAATTGATGGAAATAATATTGCATCATCATTTGAGAAAAAAGTAACGAAGGATTTTAAAAATCCTAAAAAATTAAAACAATTCACGGCTTACAACCAAAGTTTAGCCGATTTCGTGAATGAAACAATTGATAAAATAAAAATAATCAAAACATAAGTTTATTCATGACCTTGGAAAGGTCAAATGTGAGTAACCTTATGTTGTACATAAGGAAAATGGCAGAATTTCAAGCATACAAATTCAGAGCAGTTGACACGCCTTTAAGTAGTCAAGCGAGAAAAGAAGTTGGTTCATTATCGAGTCGAAGTCAAGTGTCTTCGACTTCGGCAAGTTTTGTGTATCATTATGGCGATTTTCGTGGAAATCCAATGAATGTGCTGCGACAACATTTTGATTTGTATATGTATTTTGCAAATTGGGGAACAAGACAATTAATGATAAAATTACCAATTGATGCAGTCGATTATTGGGAATTAAAAAAATATGAAATTGAGGCTTCGGATTATGCAACTTGTGGCATTTCTTTGAACAAATCAAGTAAATACGTCATCATCGACATCGAATGGAATGATGAAGAAGGTGGAGGTTGGATGGATATTGACGATTATGATTTATCTGATTTTGTAGCAATTCGAGAAGCGATTTTGAATGGTGATTATAGTGCGTTGTTTGTCTATTGGTTGAAAATAGCAAATATGAAAGCTGACCCAGATTTTGAATATGATGAGTATGACGAGGATTTTCAAGAAGCAGAAACGGAAACGCCTCCGATTCCATCGCAAATCATTAAAAATCAACGACAATTAATTCCATTTACAAATTTCTTTGAAATTGATAAAGATTTGGTTGGTGCTACGATTCAAGCGGCAAAACAGTTTGGACAAACAACGCAAGAAATAGATTATTCGGAATTGTTGCAAAATATGAATGAAACAGATAAAGATACTTTTTTGATGCAAGTTTTGGACGGAACTCCTCGTGTTGATGTGCAATTGAAAAAGTATTTACAACAATTTGCGAAAGCAAATAAAACAACTGAAAATACGACAACTTTATCTGCAATTGCAGATTTGCAAATATTAGCTACGGAAGAACGTATTGCAGCAGAGCGAGCAGAAAAAGCCAGAAAGCACCGACTGAAAATTGAAAAAACAGCCAAAGACGAAACTACAATTTGGAAGAGTGTTTACTTCAATCTTGACCGAAAAACTGGAAGTTCTTATGATTTGGCAGTCGGAATGTTAGTAGATCTAAAAGACTTAGCGATTTATAGAGATGATTTGCTAACTTTTCAACAAAAAATGGACGATATTAAAGATTCTTACGGTCGTTCAAAAGCATTGGCAAGACGTTTTACAAATGCAAAATTGTAAGTATAAAATCGTGTCAGTTTTCAGTCGATAGTCTGTATAATTTTCAAATACATTACGTCACTAAAAACTGCCGACTGAAAACTGCTAACTGAAACTCGCCATTTCATTAATCGCTGGCGGTTCTAACACCTCATTTTTCTTATCCGAACTCAACGAATTAATCATCGCTAAACCAATTTTTGTAGTTGTTGTCACATTTTTCGATCTTTTGAATAACGGAAAAAGTGGTCGAGTAATCGCATACATTGTATTGTACCAACCAGTTCGAGATTTGATTCCTCGCTCTGGAATAATTGCACCCGGACGAAACGCAAAAGCATTTTTAAAACCTTGATTTAAGACCACATTTTCCGCTTGTCCTTTCACTCGTTGCCACATTGTACTGCTTTCGCTATTCGTACCAACTCCCGAAACAAAATTGAACACCATATTTGGATTGACTTCGTGCAAAACATTGGCGAAAGCCTCCGTTGTATCATAAGTAATTTTGGTATAAACGGCTTCATCCATTCCGAGAGCTGAAACGCCCATACAATAAAAACAAGCGTCGTAACCTCGCAGTTTTTCCTTGATAGTTTCCACTTTCGTGAAATCTTTCAACAAGACTTCTTTTAATTTTGGATGTTGATTATTGATAGATTTACGATTGATAATCAACACTTTATCAATCTTATCACTATCCAAACATTCTAACAAAACACCTTTGCCAATCATGCCCGAAGAGCCAGTTATAATTACTTTCATCGTTTTTATTTTTCGTACTGCTGAGTTGAACTCGGCAGGAATTACAGTTTTGAAAACCGAGTTTAACTCGGTTCTACGTTAAATATTTCAAATCATCAATCGTATCAATATCAATATTTCCTTTCGGAAAATCAATCATTTCTACTTGATGTTTATATTTTTTAATAATCGGTTTTGCACCAATATCGCCTTTGAGTTGAATCAGTTCCGAAAACAAATTTTCATTAAAAAAACAAGGCGTTCCTCTACCCTTTTCGTATTTTGAAATAACGATAGAACTATTCGTATTACTTTGTTTACCAATGATAGATTGTAAAATAGTTCGACTAAAAAACGGTTGATCACCAACTGCGATAATTACACTGTCATAATCCTTGTTGATAATATTTTGCATACCAAAAGCAATCGAATTTCCCATTCCTTTTTGCCAATTATCATTTATAAAAATCGAAATATCGTTGGATAATTTTGATTTAATTTGTTCCTGATTTGCCCCTAAAACAACATAAATATCACCGATTTCACCTGCTTTACATTCTTGAATGATATAATTCAATAGAAATGTATTTTTATAATTTAATAATTGTTTTGGTTGACCCAAACGACGAGAAGCACCAGCAGCAATGATTAAAATAGCTGTTTTCATAATGATTTAGACCTATTGTTACTAACTAAAAACACCATTATCAATCATCGCTTGAAAACTTTCTTCCATCGTTTCTTTCATTGGTCGGAAAGATATTCCCAACTCATTTTTGATTTTAGAATTGTCCGCTTTCCACTCGACATTGACATTATTACGAATAAACTGACGTGTAAATAATTTATTGGTAAAAGGGCCAACAAGCATCAACAACCATTTTGGTAATGCCTTTTTTGGTAAAGGATATTTATCGCCATATTTTGGTAATAAAGCTTGACCTAAACCTAAGAAATCGGTTTCGTGTGCTGCTGTAATGTAACGACCTTGAGCTTCGGGCAGAAATCCTGCACGAAAATGAGCTTCTGCTACATCTCGCACATCTACCAAACCAATTCCCATTTTTGGTGCACCCATTTTCATCGTTCCATCACCTAATTGTTTTAAAATATCGAAACTTGCGGAAGTTACAGATTTTGGATTTAATGGCGGACCTAAAACCAAACAAGGATTTATCGTTACCAAATCCCATTGAGATTGACTTTTTTCGATTTCCCACGCTTTCTTTTCTGCCAATGTCTTGGAATAAGAATATGGTTGATATTCTAATGAAGCCGTTGTATTCCAAATATCTTCCGTCAATCGACCATTTGGAGCATCAGCACAATCACTTGCATCGGTATAAATCGCTGCACAACTACTGGTCACGACAACTCGCTTTACAGAAGGTGTTTTGCTCGCTGTATTTAATACATTTGCCGTTCCATTTTCTGCTGGTTCGATTAATTCTTTTTGAGCATCTTTCACTTCCATTACAAATGGCGAAGCTGTATGAAATACAACTTGACAATCTTTCATTGCTTCCGCATAAGAACCTTCTTTCAACAAATCGGATTTGAAATATTTGATTGTTCCGCCAGTTTCTGCTGCGAGTTTATCCAAGTGAGCAATTTTCGCTTTATTATCAGGATTTCTAACAGCTGCATGAACTGTAATTCCTTCTTCTAACAATTTTTTTACTAACCAACCAGCAACATAACCAGTTGCACCTGTTACCATTACTGGCTTTGATTTATCTATATTTTTCATGTTTCAATTTTTCGTGATTGAATCGCCGAATACGCTGATAAACGCTGAAACTCGTTGATTCTTTATTTTAATTTGATAATGCAAAGATAAACCAAGCTTGTTGTCAATAGTTTACACGAATTACAGCAAGAATAACACGATTTACGGTTTAATGAAAATAAGTGTTATCCATTTTTTTTTCTAAAAAAGTCATCAGGTGAGTTATTCAAGAGTTCCCGAATGTAAATCTAAGCATTCAAAAGATTAAGCTTACTCACCTGATGACTGTTATAGACGATTTGGAACAAAAACTAATTTCATTTTCACATTTTTAAAAAATCCTGTAAATAATTATTGCGAAAGCAAAAAATATAAAATGTAATTCACATTTTTGTAAAAGGAAGTTTAAGTAGTTCGGTTGTTTCAGTAGTTTCAGTAGTTGTGGTTCGTTGGAACTACTAAAACTACTAAAACCACTGAAACTACTAAAACTAAAATCATGGAAATTTTAAAAGTAAGTAAAAGTAACAGAACGGTTAAGGGCAAAATTGACTTAGCTGGTTCGAAGTCGATTAACAATCGAGCATTGATAATCAGAGCGTTGTGTGACGAGAATTTTCCGATTCATCGAATGGCGAATGCGAAAGACACGGAAACGTTGCAGCGATTATTAGCATCTGAAAGTGATGTTTTAGATGCTGGTCCAGCTGGAACAACGTTTCGTTTTATGACCGCTTTTTTGTCATTGCAAGAAGGAACGCAAACCTTAACTGGTTCAGAACGCATGAAACAGCGACCAATTGGCGTTTTGGTAGAAGCATTAAAAACATTGGGTGCAAATATTGAATATTTGGAAAATGAAGGTTATCCACCGTTAAAAATTCATGCTCCAAATCCATTGACAACCAATCAATTGTCTATTCCTGCAAGTGTTAGCAGTCAATACATTTCGGCTTTGTTGATGATTGCTCCGACTTTGGAAAATGGTTTGGAATTGACTTTGACTGGCAAAATTGTTTCTCGTCCGTATATTCAAATGACGTTGAATTTGATGGCTTATTTTGGTGTGAATCATGTTTGGAATGAAAATGTTATTTCGATTCAACCACAAAAATATCAAGCTCGTGAGTTTACAGTTGAAGCGGATTGGTCGGCAGCATCGTATTACTATGCAGTTGCGGCTTTCGCCAATGATGACTTGGATTTGCAATTAGATGGTTTGTTTGAAAATAGCGTTCAAGGTGATTCGGTTGTGGCGAAAATTGGTGAAGAGTTTGGCATCAAATCTCAATTTAACGAAACTGGTGTACATTTGACGAAAGTCAATAATCACGTACAAAAAGATTTCAATTACAACTTTTTGGAATGTCCAGACATTGCTCAAACGTTGGCGGTAATTTGTGGTGGTTTAGGTGTGAAAGGCGAGTTTTCGGGATTAGAAACTTTGAAAATCAAGGAAACTGACCGAGTCGCAGCACTTAACGCTGAATTGGCGAAAGCCAACGTAAACTTCGAGGAATTATCGTTCGATACGTGCAAAATTGAAGGTGAAGCAAAATTCGATTCAACGCCACAATTTCCGACTTACGAAGATCACAGAATGGCGATGGCTTTTGCACCTTTGGCAATGTTGCACGAAGTAGCGATTGAAGAACCGAAAGTGGTTGAAAAATCGTATCCTGATTATTGGAAGGATTTGGAAAGGTTGGGATTTGATTGTGTTGCTCCTTTGTCGCTGATTGTGTGATTGTGTTGCTTCGCTGATTGTTTTGACGTATATTCGATTAACAATGAGCGAAGCGACTACAATTATGCAATCACACAATCAAAAAGTTTCACATTTTGCGTATAATTACATATCTTTCGCACTAATTTGTTTATAGCGTTTAAAACAAAATCATGGCACGGTTGATAGAAAGAACGGTACAAGAAGCAGCACAGAAATACTTAGAAAAATACTATAAAGGAAAGGCGAAAAAAGGGCGAATGTTTTCCAAAGTCGAAGTGCGAACTCGCAAGGAATACGGCGGATTTCGAGCGGATGGTTTTTTGGCTTTTAAGAAACGTTGGACTGGAGAATTGTACGTGGTTTCGATGGAAGCGAAGTCGTATAAAACACTGAAAGCGATTCAACCGTATCGAGATGATAAACTTTTGCGGAAAAATTCACTTTGGGCTGGTTTTTTATTTTCGGTCGGAACAGGTGGACTTTTTGCGTTGAATGGTTTTGAAAATACGATTTCGGGTTTGTTATTTTTCTTTGGAATGTGGGGTTTAGGGGCAACACTTTACGGTTTTATTACTCGAAATAGTTATCAACATAAGAACATTGCCGTTTTGGATCAAGTTGAACAATATCCTGCGAATGAAAAATGGATTTCGATTTCGGAAGATAGTTTTGAGGATATTGATAAGAAAGGTCAAGATGCGTTTTTGAAAGTATGTAAAAGTCGTGGTTATGGTTTGATTATGGTTGATAGTAAACGGAAAAATCATCGCTATTATAGACCGAAAAAAATCTATCGTCCTTGGGGAAGTTTTGTGAAGTATTATAGTTTGGAAGATGATATTCGAAAGTATTTAGATAAGTAGCACAGACAAAAATGTCCGTGCTACTTTCAAAAGAAACTATTTCAAAAAACAGTCGGTTAAAATCAAATTATAAAACTAAAATTGAATCAAATGATTTTATTTCGACCAGTAAATCAAGCAGAATTAGACTTGATTATCGCAAGTGATTGGAAATGTTTTCCACCAAGATTATCTTGGCAACCTATTTTTTATCCTGTTTTGAATGAAGCTTATGCGACTCAAATTACCAAAGAATGGAATGTTCCGAGTTTTGGTGTTGGTCATGTTTTACGATTTGAAGTAGAGAATGATTTTGTCAAAAACTATGACGTGAAAAACGTTGGCGGAACGATTCACGATGAATTATGGATTCCAGCAGAAAATTTAACAGAAATGAATGCTAATATCATCGGCACAATTGAGTTGATTCATACGTTTAGAAAATGAATTGATTGTGTGATTGTGTCGCTTCGCTCATTGTTTTGACGCATATTCAATTAACAATCAGCGAAGCAACACAATCATACAATCATACAATCACACTATTTTTTATGAAAAAATCAACTATTTATATTATCGTTTTTATCGCTTTAACATTATCGTTTTCTATCGGAATGATGGATTATGAAACTCAATCTTTATGGCATTTATTGACTTCTGATGGTGGAAATGTTATTTTCCTTTTGATATTAACAATATTCTTTTCTTTATTTGGAGTCGGATTGGTTTTGACTACAAAAGCGATGTTGAAAAACTAAGGAATCATAATTATCATAAATCTAAATCCTTTTCTTTCTCCTCCAAAATCTCTAAAACTCGACCATACAACGCTTCGACTTCCTTTGGTTTTTGATAGTAAATCTTTTGATTATCAAATAGTTCTGTTGAATCAACTTCATGAATTTTGTACATTTGATAATACAAAAGGCTTTTTATACTGTCTCTTTGTTTTGAAGGTGAATTTTGAAGATGTGCTTCGATGATATGCAAATCAGCAGCTATTTGAGCCATTTTTTCTTTATTAATTGTTGGTTCTTGAAGTGTATTTTCAGAATTGTGACAAGCAGAAAAAAAGATTGTTACTAAAATTAAAAACCAAGCGTATCTCTTCATGTTTTATTTATTTTTGTACTAAATACAGACCTGACAGGTTTTGGAAATCTGTCAGGTCTAAAAATTACACAACAAAGATAAAATTATTATGGCGAACGATATTTTAAATAAAGTTATCAAACAATTAAAACCAAAAAATGTCACCTTAGTTGCGGTTTCTAAAACGAAACCGAATGAAGCGATTTTGGAAATGTATCATGAAGGTCAACGCATTTTTGGAGAGAATAAAGTGCAAGAATTAACAGCAAAACATGAAGCCTTGCCCAAAGATATTCAATGGCACGCCATCGGACATTTACAAACAAATAAGGTCAAATATATTGCTCCGTTTGTCACGATGATTCATTCGATTGATAGCTTGAAATTGCTAAAAGAAGTGAACAAACGAGCAAAGCAAAATGATAGAACAATCGACTGTTTATTACAAATGCACATTGCAGAAGAAGATTCAAAATTTGGTTTGGATAAGCACGAAGTGAAGGCACTTTTAGAAAGTGATGTTTATCAAAATTTTGAAAATATCAGAATCGTTGGCGTTATGGGAATGGCGACGTTTACAAATGATATTCAACAAGTTAGACAAGAGTTTCAAAATTTAAAATCTATTTTTGACGATTTAAAATTATCTTTTTTTAATAATAATCCATCATTCAAAGAAATCTCAATGGGAATGTCAGGCGATTATGAATTAGCGATTGAGGAAGGTTCGACGATGGTGAGAATCGGTAGTTTGTTGTTTGGTAAACGATAATTTATTGATAATTTTGATTTCGTGGCAAAGACCTGACAGGTTTTTAAAAAACTGTCAGGTCTGATTATCAATGTTTTATAATGCAATTAGTCCGATAAAAAATAATGGAATATAGTTCTTTTCCATTTTTAACTCATTAAAAATAAATAAATGATTTTAAAGTCAATTAACCTTTTTGACAATCCGTTAAAAACGATACAACCATTATTAAATTTAATTCGAAATGGTCAATTGAGTTACCTCAAAATACTTAACTTTTCACTTTACGACGACAATTTTTTCATGGAATTTGCCGATTCAGAAACGGTTGTTGAATTATATTAGAAATAATAATTATATAACTTTTTTGCGATTTTTTATTAAAAATAAAACTATTATGATTATATTTATTACTTAATAATTTATTTAATTTAATTCTAAAAAAAGTTTTATGAAGAAGTTCATGTTCTTATTAATTACCTTATTTATGTTTTCTTGAGATGTGTTAAAAATTCAGGACAGCAAAATATTATAAATGATTGAGTTTATGATAGATTTAAAAGGTATTTTGTAAAATATACAAATCTTAAATAACCTTAAAAAATGAATTATCTTTGTAAGATATATCAGTTTCGACATTTTATTTGTAAAGCATAAAACTACGATATTTTTAACATATTTTAGAAAAAAAATCGTCTTTTCCTGTTTTTTAGAATAACTATTTTTTTGAGGTTTTCTGTCTTAAAAAATCGTTATTTTATCTTTTTGAATTTTGAAATTGAGTTCAGTTTGGTAGATTAGTGTTTTATTGTTTAAACTAATTAACCTCCAACTACCATGAAAAAAATACTAACTTCTTTTGTTTTAGTAATAGTATTACACTTTATTTTATTACATCCACTTATGGCACAATTTATTCATCCGCACACCGATGCGAATCCTATCGAAGATACGATGCACGGAATGATTCTAACCGATAATTATCAATGGTTAGAAGATAAAACAGATCCAAATGTTGTTGCTTGGACAAAAGCACAACACGAAGCAACCGTTAATTATATCAATACTGTTCACGAGCCGATTGATGGTTTGCGAGATGAGTTTGAGGCTTATATTGATAGAGATGCAATTTCGCCTTTGTCACAAGTTGCTGACAGACAGTTTTTTACAATGCGTAAAAAAGGAGACAAACAATCAAAATTATATACCAAAATTGATGGAAAAGATATTTTATTGTTTGATCCTGAAACAATTGATGCTTCTGGAACTTCTGCAATGTCGGGAAGAAGTTATACTAAAAAAGGAGAACGAGTAGCGATTGGCGTTCAGTCGAAAGGTGCAGAGATTCAGACCTATTATATTATTGATACCAAAACAGGAAAAGTTTTAGGTGATCCGATCGAAGGTTTGCGAGGTTTCGCTTGGACAAACGATGAGAAACACGCTTACGTTTGGGTGCAAACGATGGAAATGATTGATAATCAACAACCTTATAAGATTTATCGTCATAAAATCGGTTCATCAAGAGATAGCGACGAATTTCTTTTAACGCCTTCAAATCCTAAAAATGTGGCTTCGGTTTACGATGCACGTTATGGTGGCGTAACGTTTATGAGTGAAGGCGATTTTTATGCGACACATTCTTTAAAAATGAAGAAAATTGGTTCTAAAAAAGAACCAAAAGAAATTTATAGCAGCAAAAAATTTCGTGTTTCTCCGTATGCTTTAGACGATAAAATTTACATCTTTACGAATCACGAAGCGCCGAATTTCAAAATGATGGTTACGTCAAAAGATAAACCTGAATTTGAATATTGGACAGATTTATATCCAGAAGGAGAAACGGTTTTGGAAAGTTACTCGATTACACCAAAATACTTGATTATTCAAGATAAAAAAGATGTCGTAAGTCGTGTAAAATTGTACGATTTAGACGGAAAGTTTATTAGAAATGTTGAATTACCAGAGGTTGGAAATGTTTCGTCTGTAAGTTATAACCGTGATGTAAACAAGATTTTCTTAGGAATGACTTCATTTACTTCGCCTTATAAATTATATACTTTGAATCCTGATGATTTAGATAATTCTAATCCAAAATGGAATTTGTTTTATGAGCAAGAAGTACCGATTGATATGTCAAATATCGAAGCAAAAATTGACTTTTATACCTCAAAAGATGGTACAAAAGTGCCACTTTTCATTGTTCACAAAAAAGGAATAAAGTTGGATGGAAACAATCCGACCTTGTTGTATGGTTATGGTGGATTTAATATCGGAATGTCGCCGTCATTTATCGGAAGTCGTGCGATGTTTGTGAATCGTGGTGGTGTTTATGCTATCGCTTGTTTGCGTGGTGGCGATGAATATGGCGAACAATGGCATCAAGATGGAATGATGTTTAAAAAACAAAATACGTTCGATGATTTTATTGCTGCTGGTGAATATTTGATTTCGGAGAATTATACAAATACCGAAAAGTTAGCTGTTCAAGGTGGTTCGAATGGTGGATTGTTAGTTGGTGCAGTAATTACGCAGCGACCAGATTTGTTTAAAGCGGCGATTTGTGCCGTTCCATTATTAGATATGGTTCGTTTTCATAAGTTCTTGATTGCTCGTTATTGGATTCCAGAATATGGTGATCCAGATAAGAAAGATGAGTTCCAAAATATCTTACGTTATTCTCCTTATCACAATATCAGAATGGGCGTAAATACACCAACGACAATGGTTACCGCTGGTGAAAACGATACAAGAGTTGATCCGTTGCATGCGAAAAAGTTTGTCGCTGCTCTTCAAAATAATGTTGGTCAAAAGAATCCGATTATGTTGTATATGGATTTTGATAGTGGACACGGTTCTGGTCAATCAACGGAGAAAACGATTAATAATCTGGAATTTCAGATGCGGTTTATTATGCGGGAATTGGGAATGTGATTTTTTCACACAGATTTCGATGATTGACGCAGATTTTTTTGGAAGGCTTCGCTTTTGGTGAAGCCTTTTTTTTATCAAAAAAGTGAACTTTTGAAATGACAAAACTTTAGAAAAAAGATTTTAAGACGGTTTTTGGATTTTGTATCTTGCATTTTTATCATACAATTTCAAAATATAAATTATGACTTATTGGATAAAACCTATTGGCTCAACAGATGCTAAAATCAACAAAAATCAAGTTTGGTCAAGTAAATTTCAAGAGCAGCACTTTCACAGAAGACCTGTTGGTATTCAAACAGGAGACATTTTGATAACTTACGCAGTAGTTCATCAATTATTAGAAGGTGTTTATAAAGTTATTGGAAATACTTTTCGAGAAGCATCAAAAGAACAAAAAATAAAAGATTCATGGCGAGAACGTTATCCATATATTTGGGATACTGAAAATATATCACAAGAATATTCAGCAAACTGGTCAACATATAATCTAAATTTATTTGACTTAGAAAAAGAATTTTTAAGACAAGGAAATAAAATTACCCCTAATGCTTCAAATTCATTAAATCAAATTCAATTCGGAGTAGATAAATTAAAAATATCAGAAGAATTTAATCAATTTCTAATTGAAACAATGAATATGAAACTTTAATAACAATCAAAAAGGCTTCGCCAAAAGCGAAGCTTTTTTGATTATTCAACCTTTTCTCCCTATTTTTGATGAAAATCAATAGATATGCGATTACTAAATTTAGAACTAAAAAATATCGGCCCTTTTAAGTCTGCGGAGTTAGATTTTATTGGTGATGGAACTGTGGAAAAACCGCCTGTTACGATTATTACAGGTGAAAATGGAACTGGGAAAACGATAATTTTAGATGCGATTCGTGGCGTTTTGAGAGGAACACAAGGAGGAGGTTTCATGAATAGAGATATTGTCAGAAATAATCCATTTTTAATTAAATTATCTCTTAAAGAGGAAGCAGTTAATGAACTTACTTCTACAAAACAAAATGCAAATTTTAGTTTTTCAACGAGTGTTTTAAATTTAGCTTTTCATCGCTATTTTACAAATAGACCTAATGGACTTCCAAAATGGATAGCAAACTACTGGACTTCACAAGTTTCTAATGAAAAATTAGAGATTGATAATTATATTTTCCCAAAACCAGAGAAATTTTTAGAAAATGCTTTAAATGGTATTCAAAGAAACACAGAGGTAATTGAATTAATAACTTTTTTTGATTTTATGAAAAAAAGTGATAATAAAAAAGAAAAAGAATTAGGTCGAATACTATTCGATTTTATGAAAAAAATTATCAAGAAGAGTATCACTAATGGCAAATTTGAATATGTTTCAGTCACGAAACGAATGCCAATAATTTCCCAATTAGGTTATGAAATAGAACTCAACAAATTAAGTAGTGGAAACTTATACTTAATCCAACGAATGATTGGACTTTTAGGTCAAATGTACGCTGTTGCTCAATTACACGATTTACCAATTGAAGATATTTGCAAAACACCTGGTGTTTTATTGATTGATGAAGCGGAAAATCATTTGCATCCAAAATGGCAAAAAACATTCTTGAATGATATTTTAGACATCTTTCCGAATCTTCAAATCATTGTGACGACGCATTCGCCATTTATTGTTTCTTCGGTAGAAAATGCTCGTGTTTATGTTTGTGAATCTCGAATTAATCATGCGGAAGTTGTAGATAGAACTTCGGATTATAGTAATCGTCCGATTGAGGAGATTTTGGTTTCGCCTGTTTTTGATACCATGCCGTTTAATAGTAAGATTACAAATCTTTTAGAACGTAGAAAAACAGCTATTCAAATCGGAGATAAAGATTTAGAAAATAAAATTGAAGCAGAACTGAAACGACTAAATCCTAATCATTTTACGTATTTGGATATTGAGCAACTATTGGAAAGTATCTCAAAATAAACCTATTAAAACAAGACCTAAAAATGCGATATATTGAACGATTGGGAAAACCTGACATTTTAATAAAAAATGAAGAAAAATGGAAGGGGAAATATTTAGAAAAAGTACAAAAAGCGGAACAAAAAACAGTAAAATTCCTCGACCATCTAATTCACAATATGGACATAAGGATATAAAAGCAACATTAGAAGGAATGAGTTTTCATAAATGCTTTTATTGTGAATCAGATTTGAAAACACATAAACCTGAAATCGACCATTTTATGGAAGTTTCAGAAGATAGAACGTTGGCTTTTGAATGGACAAATTTATATTTAAGTTGTGATAATTGTAATGATAAACAGCCTAATAAATCTATTTCCATTACTGATGTTTTAGATCCTTGTAAAGATTCTGATAAAGAAATTTTAAAACATATTTCTTTTAATGATGAAATTATTATTGTTAAAGATGGCTCTCAAATTGGTCTAAAAACAATTCAAAAATATAAATTAGATTCTAAAGAATTAGATTATCGTAGATTTGTACAACGAAAGTTTTTTGTTGATCAACTTTTGATAATTAAAAATAATCAAATAAAAGAAGGTCGTAAAGGAATGACACAAAAAGAAATTGACAAACTCAATCAGTTTAAACAATCAAATCGACCATTTTCTTTGATGTTCAAAATATTATTAGAAAAATACCTCTAAACCATGAAACCAAACCAATCAATTTTCCTATTCCTAATCTTTTTCTTAACAGCTTGTCAACCAGACAGAACCTTTCCCGAAGTCAAAAAACTAACGGAATACAAAGCAACGGAATTTACACCAACCTTAGAAAATGAAATTAGTAAGGACAAAAATTCGGTGTATTGTGTCACCTTATTATACGCTTGGGACGAAATCCGAAAAGTGATAAATGAACCATTGAAAATTTCAAAAGATGCGGAAGATTTGACGTTGTTGAATGATTCAAAATCGTATATTGATGTATTGAAAAGTGACGAATATTCAGCAAGTGGAACGGTGGAAAACAACTTGATTTCGGCTCGTTCGGAGTTTAAAAAATCGTTGCCATTTGAAGTGAAATTGGAAAACTTTGAAAATGAACTGATGTTTAATGATGAACGAGTTCCTGCATTTGGCGTGAACGGATATAGTGAAGACGAATTATTCCGAAATGTGGATATTTTGTATTATAAAAATGATAATCATTTCATCGTCAAACTCATTCCGACCGATGAAAACCATGAAATCATTTTATTTAAATCAACGGAAACCTATCCAACAATGACAGCAATGAATGAAGCTGCTCGACAACTTATTAAAAAAGGAAAACAAGAACGAGAAAACGAAAAACTGATTTGGAAATATTACTTTGATGATGAAGACGAATTGATGATTCCGAAGTTTAGTTTTAATATTGAAACGAATTATCTAACTTTGGAAGGAAAGAAAATCAAAACACCAAATCAAGGTTTTGAAATCACAAAAGCTTGGCAACGAACAGCTTTTATTTTAGATGAATATGGTGCAGAAATCGAAAGTGAAGCAATCGTAGAGGCATCACAAGATGCTGCACAACAAGAATATGAAAAACCTCAACCCAAAAAGATGTTTTTTGATAAACCGTTTTTTACGATGTTACAACGAACAGATGCTAAATTTCCTTATTTTGTAATGTGGACAGTGAATACCGAATTGATGCAAAATCAATAGAATAAGATTGTTTTATTGTTTTGACGTATTTTATGTGAAAAATAATGGCTTTTTTAGCAAAATAATGATTTACTTTTAATTAATTACATTAATATTTAATTCATAATTCAAAAAATCATGACTAAGAATTTAATTACAAAACACATCGCAATCGTAGCGATAGCAATCATTTCATGTTTCTCTTATTCATCTTGTAATGATGATACACAACAACCTACTACACCGACTTATGCCTATATGAATGTAAATTGGAACGGGACGGATTACACTGGACTAAATCGCAGCGTTTTCGGTGCAACTCAACAATCAACGGATGTTCATAGTACAAGTAGTGGTGATAAATATTTACACTTACAAGGCAGTCATTCTGATATTGAAGTGAACATCAGGCTTCGTGGAGATGCTTGGAAAACAGGAACTTATACGTTAGAAGAATCTGCTTCTTTGAATAATAGTAATGAAGCATTAATTGGTTTTATCGTTGGATTAGATGGCGATTATGACGTTCAAGGTAATATAACAGTAACGGAATTTGACTTAGTAAATAGAAGAATCAAAGCGAATTTCGACTTTTCAAGTGCTAATAATACGGTTACAGGAACGTTAGATTATCCTTTGGATGACGATGAATTTTTATAGAATATATTTGAGTAAACTCACGTATTGTGAGTTTACTCAAACAATTCTGAAACATTAAATAAGCCTTCATAATCAAATCGAAAGAATCGCCAACTCAAAATTGACTGTTTTAATTTTTTCAATGACCTCAATCTTTTTTCTACCTCAAATTCCATTTCACACCCAAAAAACCAGTAATTCCTTGCAACGACGCATAATTATAACTCGGATCAAAAACATAGCCATTTGGATTATTAATCGAATCATCAACCGACTCATCAAACGGATCAAACGGTCGCATAATTGGATTTTCGGGAACAAAATTTAATAAGTTTCTTGCACCAGCATAAAGTTCCAAACCATAAGGTAATTTCTTGGTGACTTTCAAATTCAATGTGGTAAAAAACGGAGAATATTCAGGACGAAAATCATTTGGTAAAATTGGTAAACGCATTGGACCATAATAGCTTCCTGTCAAGTCAACAGTCGTAGCAATCGCAGAAGACGTATAACTCACCAAATAATTTCCTGACCAATGAGGTGTGAATATTTGTTCTGTTATTTCAAACACACCAGCATCATTTCGCTCATTCAAAAACACATTCATATACGTCACACCAAAATTGACTTTCAGTGGCATTGCATTCGTATAATCAACATTCAAAGATAAACCTCTCGTTGTCGCATTTCCATCTAAATTTGAGTAAATAATTAGGTTCGGATCTGTATCAAAATCACCAACAATTTTATTAGTAAAATAATTATAAAATCCAGAGAAATCAAACTGCCAATAATGCTGTTGATTTGGTATTTTTAGAATATAATTAAACATCGAATTAAAGCTACGTTCAGGATTCAAATTTTCTGTAATAAGTACATCTCTTGCACCGCTTAATGCCGAATGATCTTCTGTAAAAATATAAACTGCTCTGAAACCTGTTCCCAAATTCAATCGAAATTGATTGTTTTTATTCACATCAAAACGATATGCTAAACGAGGCGAAACGATGTTGCCATGATTCACATTATAATCATATCTCAAACCGACTAAAAGATTATTTTTGTCATTTGGTTTCCATTCTGTTTGTGCAAAAACACCAGGAAAAAACTGCTTATCAACCTCTTCCGTTGCTGGTGTATCATCGTCATATTGATTGTATCGAAGCGTTCCGCCAGTCATCAAGTGTAATGTTCCAGTAAGTTGTTTATCCCAAAATAATTGCCCAAAAGCGGTTTGTTGATTGGCAATAAACCAAGTGTCGCCATAAACAGAATTTTGATCATGCCAATTGTACGAGGCTTGAAAAAACATATTTTCTTTCAATGGCAATTGATAATTCAAAATTGCTTCAAAACGTTTGGTATAAATACTTTCAGCATAAATTTGATTAGAACCACGAAGCGATTCGTTCCAATCCATTTCTCCGCCCCAACGATTTTCTTGCATGTAACGCATTGCCAAACTCGCTGCACGATTTTCTTTACGTTGAATCGCCCATTTATTAAAAATAGATACTCTATCTTGTAATGTCAAATCGGTAAAACCATCGTCATTATTATCAATAAGTTGATTATACTTAAAGTAATTTCCACTCAACAACATTCCGACATTTTTACTCACTTTCGCAGAAATACCAGCGTCTAACGTAAACTCTCCCCAAGTCGTCCCTTGACCTTCTAACGAAATCGAATTACCATTTTTCAATGGATTTTTTGTAATTACATTAATAATACCAGCCATTGCTTCCGAACCGTACAATGCCGAAGCTGGCCCTTTGACCACTTCTACTCTATCGGTGATTGAGTTCGGAATTCCCATCAAACCATAAACGGTCGATAATCCACTTACAATCGGCATTCCGTCAATCAAAATCATCGTGTAACCGCCTTCCATTCCATTGATATGAATATCGCCAGTATTACAGACATTACAGTTCAGTTGAGGCTTTACGCCATTCACCATTTCGATGGCTTGAAATAAGTTTGGTGTCGGATTTTTTTGAAATAATTTAGCAGAAAGAATTTCCACTTTTACAGGACTTTCGGATATTCGATTTTCTCGTTGTGTTCCTGTCACGACAACTTCTTCAAATACATCAACCCCTTTTTTAAGAACGATTTCTATATTTTTTTTTTCATTTTCGGTCAACGTAAGCTGCTGTTCTTGTTGCAAAAAACCAATGTAAGACACCAATAATTTATACTTACCAGAAGGAATATTTTCAAAAACAACAATACCTTCATCATTTGTCGTGCTTCCAAAACTTGTATTTTCTAATAAAACAGTAGCGAATCCCAAAGCCTCTTCTTTATCATCCAACACTTTGATTTTCAGTTGGTTTTGCCCAAATACTATTAAAGAAATTGAACATAATAAAATCGTAAAAATATATTTCATTTCGCCTTTTTTAATTATCTAATTTTAATATAAAAATTAATTAAAAAATAGTTTTATATCATTTGAAATATTTAATACAGCAAAGTTAAATATTATTTTAGACTTATCTAAAAATATTATTTAATAGACTATTTTATAATAGAAAACCTTCATTTCACACTTAGTATTAGACTTTAATTGAGCCTTAAAATATTGCATATCATTATTAATCTAATCCGGGTTGCGTGTTGTGGGTTCAAATAACACTCGAATTAGCCTTATTTTTAGATTTTAAAGGTTGTTTTTTAGAATGCTGAACAATTTCAAAATACTCGACTATCTTAAAGTAACGTGAGTTTTGAAAAATCTGCATGAATCTTCGAAATCTGCGGAAGAGAATTGTTTTGCAAGGCAAAACGTAATATTTTCATATTTAAATTTAGTTTCTAAGTTCTAAAATCTTGTCCCGAGTCCTTGGAAGCAAGAGTTTTAATTTTGATTCGTTGTTACGAGTTACGGGTTTGACAGCCTGTCCCGAAATCTCGGGGAACTAACGACAGATTTTGAAACGTTGAAAACTTAAACTTAAACTCAATCGTTTTAGTGAAACATGAATAAAAAGTTAAAAATTAAGTAGGATGACATATTTATCACAAAAGACCTGACAGTTTTTTTAAAACTATCAGATCTAATAATCAGCAAGTTATGATTATTTATAAATCCTGTAAAATCCTGTTAATTCCGTTGAAGTGCTTATAAACTGTTCACCGAAAATTATATACATTAGTATCTACTACGGAACAGGATCATGTCCATGTCCGCCCCAAGGATGACAGCGACCAATACGTTTTAATCCCAACCAGCCACCTTTAAAAGGGCCATGTTTCTTGATGGCTTCGACCATGTATTGCGAACAAGTCGGTGTATAACGACAAGCTGGTGGCAATAATGGCGAAATCGCTAATTGATAAAACTTTACGATTGCTAAAAATATTGAACTAAATATATACTTGATTCCTTTCCAAATTATCATCTTTTATGATTGTGTGATTGTGTGATTGTATCGCTCTTACATCGCTGATTGTTAATAGAATATTCGTAAAAAACAATCATACAATTAACGAAGCGACACAACCATACAATCATAATTTCTTCTTCGGTTTTGTAATATTTGGTGATTTTAAATAAAATGGTGAAGAATAAGCGACATCTGCAAATTCTCCTTTCTCATATTTGGCTTCCGCCAATGCTAACATTCCGACAGCTGAATTTTCTTGTTCTACAAATTTTGCATTCGGGTTTGTAATCACAGATTGACACTTCATCGCACCATTTCCAGAAAATATTACCGTTTGATTATTCTTAAAATAAGATTCAAAAAAAGCCTCATTTTCTACAATTAATGGTTGTGTTTCGACTAATTCATAACCATTTTTATCATAAAGAGCAGTGTAAACTTCCATTCTTCGAGCATCAATCATTGGGCAATAAATCGCATTTTCATCCGGAAAATTCATCGCTGTAATATTCGCTAAGGCTGCCAATGTTTTAATTGTAATCAACGGTTTTTCTAAAGTATAACACAACCCTTTCGCTGTCGATAAACCAATCCGCAAACCAGTATAAGAACCTGGTCCATGACTTACCGCAACGGCATCTAAATCATGTAAAGTAATACCAATTTCTGTCAAACATTCTTGTATTAACAAAGTCAAACTTGCAGCGTGTGTTTGTCTACCTTTTAGCATTCTCTCTGCCAACAGTTTCCCATTTTTTCCTATCGCTACCGAACAAACTGGCGTTGCTGTTTCTATATTTAAAATCATTCATTTTTATGTTACGGGTTACGTGTTGCGTGTTGCGAGTTTTATAAATTGACCACCGAGAACTCGGGGCAGGCACCAGATTTGTACTTCTTTCAGCATCTCTTTTTTGAACAAAACGCTCGTTAATTCGTCAAAACTCCCAACTCGCAACCCGAAACACGCTTACTTTTCCATTAATTTCTTGAATCGCATTAAGTTTCCTTCTTGTTGTCGCTTCATTCCGCCTTTCATAAAGATGGAAAAAATACCGATAAAAGCTGGAATCAATCGAGTTTCTGTGGTCAAGATAACTCTGGTGATAGATTTTCCTTGACTCAAAAACTCATAGCTTTGTTTCGTGTCCATGTTTTTGTGTGACAATCGGATTTCAAACTTTTTATTGCGTTCAAAAAGTAGAATTTCCTCTCTTAATTCCATTCGACCTTTCGAGTCTTTGTGTATTTGATTCGAAATACTTCCTCGTCGAGGTCGTCGTCCTTTCACTTTATCTATCTGTACAAATCCTTCCACCCATTTTGGCATATTGTCAGGATTTACCAATTCTTTGAAAACGGTCGAAACTGGTTGTCGTATGTCGATTACTGTTTTTATTGTCATTGAAATAGATTTTGTCGCTCGTATCTCGCTAATTGTGTTGCTCCTTCGTCGCTGATTGTATGATTGTATCGCTCGTATCTCGCTGATTGTTAATCGAATATTCGTAAAAACAATCAGCAAAGCGATACAATTATTAAAAATTCCATCTCACAGATAAGCCACCAAAAAAGTGTCGTGGCAAACCTGGATAAAAATATCGTGGTGCTGAACCACCAAAACTTCGAGCATTTACAGCTAACATTGAAGCATATTGTTCGTCAAAGATATTATTGATTCCACCATAAAAATCCAAAAATAAGGAATTGAAACCAATCCGTAAACCTAATTTAGAATTTGTCACTTGATAACTATCCGAATAAACCGTATTTGCATCATTTATCGGCATTGCATCGACATATTGGTATTGAATATTTCCGTATAATTCGATATTGTTTTTAATATCATAATCAAAATCTATCGCCGTTTGCAAAGTGTTAGAAGGAATTCCTGTGAGTTCGTTTCCTGTATAATCGAAGTTTCCATCATTAAATTCTTCAAAAGTATAATTAGAAAATGTATAAGCTGCTGTAAAATGAAGTCCATAATCATCTTTCGCAAAAGGCGATATTTTTACTAAACCTTCAAAACCATCGTGTTGTGTTTTTCCAGCATTGGTATTGAAAAATGTTCCATTTCCTAAATTAGTCGTAATGAGTAGATTTTCAACATCCATTCTATATATTGAAAAATCGTAGTAAATACCATACGATTGATGTGTATTCGGTAATTCCCACAAAAATCCTCGTGAACCGATTTCGTAAGTCCAACCTGTTTCGGGCTGAATATTCGGATTGACTTGTCCGTTTGGCGTAAGTGTTTCTGCGACAGTCGGTGGCGAAAATCCATGTCCAGCATTGATATACAAAACGGCTTCTCCAAATTCTTCAGAAAAACTTGGTTCAAGTACGAAACCGATTCGAGGCGAAAAGGTTGCTTCAAAATCATAGCTTCCGCTTAAATTCGTACTATCTGGGTTCTGTAAATCAGTCAATTCATAATGTGTATCATTGTAATTCAAACCAGCATTAATTGTGATTCCATTCCATAATCTCAAATCCGCTTGAGTGAATAAATTGTAGTAAAATCTATCTTCAACGTTATCTGATAAAAGCTGTGTTGAATTATTGACGAAAGTCTGCCAATCGTAGTTTTCGTCAAAAAGTTCTGTTCCAAAAACGACTTGAAGAACATGATCGTTAAAGTTTTTTTCATATGTTCCTTTTGCTCGAAACCCACGCATATCAGCACTTTCTGTCAATGTGTTGAATGGACGAATTTCATCATTATTACGAAAATTATAAAAAATACTTCCGTCAATTTTCCAAACGGAATTATAATCTTTACCGTATAATTCTTTATGAAATGATAGTCCAAATGTTCCTTTATCATAATCTTCGTTACCGTTTACAGCTGCCCAGTTTGCAGCCGCAGATGTTGGTGAATTGACGAAAGTCAAACTGTCTAAACTACTCGGAATTTCTGCTTTTGCATTTGTATAATTCGCTAAGAAATAAAGATCTACAAATGAAAATGCATCGAATTTGGATAACAATGAAAAATTGTGACGAGTTGATTCATTATTTTCACGATAACCATCACTATTTAATAATGTATGTCGAACATTTACCCAACCATAATCATGTTGTTTCATAAGTTGATTTGTGGTCGAAATCGTATTAAAACTGCCAAATTGTGTCTGAGTTTTAAAATTGTCTTTAGCAGCATAACGCTGATAAGTTTTCATCAAAATCGTTCCGCCCAAACTCGCTCCGTGCTGCACATCTCCGCCACCTTTATTGATTTCTACTTTCTCAAAAAGCGACAAATCAAAATCCTCAATTGTCGTTTCTCCATCACCAGAAGTCAATGGAATTTCGTTTAAATACGCTCGAACTTTAGAAGTCGAAAAAGGCGACCTTGAACCGATTCCTCGAATGCTAATTCGGTTCGTATTTAGTGTTCCATTTTGCATAAAGACACCTGGTGCAAGATTCAAAACTGGAGCAAAACTAAATCCATCATTTCGTTCCAAATCCTTTTGTCCCAAAATCGTTGTCGCTGTACTTCGATTCAATAACTTGCCATTCATATCATGTGGCAATGGCTGAATTCGATTACCAGGAATAATCGGTAGACCAATATCGTATTCTTGTTGTTTTAAAAGTACATCATAATGCGTTTTCTTAAAGTCTAATTTGATTCGTTTCGGCTCGTAACCAATAAAAGTTATTTCTAATTCATTATAATTTTCGTCCTTGATTTCGAGTTGGAATTTTCCATCAATGTCTGCCGAAACACCGTTTTCTGTCCCAACTTGAATGATATTAGCAAATACTAATAATTCACCAGTTTCAATATCTTTGACTTGACCTGAAACGACAAAAACTTGAGCTTGTGCATTAACAAATAATACACAACATATCAACCAAATTAACAATTTAATTTTCATCACTTATTTTTTATTCTAAAACTCACTCAAAGTTAACAAGTTTTAGAATAACGCATTAGTTATGAAAAGTTTCAGTTTTGTTAATTAATAAAGTTCTTTTTAGAACTCCGTGGAACAATAGAATGTTGGAATCTATCAAGATTTTTTTGTGCTGATGTGACTTTAACACAAAAAACGATTTCTCAAAGAATCATTCATAGTATAGAAAACATAATAGTTTTTAAATCGGTTTTCCTATAAAAAATCTAACGTGTAAAAATCGTATTTTCTGAACCACAAAAGAACCAAAAGGCACAAAAGGCACAAAAGTATTTTCACAAAAGTTATTTTATTTTGAAAATTTCATTCTTTTGTGAATACCTTTTGTAACTATTGAATGCTCTCGCATTCACTATTGTGGTTCAAAATTATTTTATAGGAAAACCCTTTAGTTTTTAATTAGAATATATTTTATAACTCTTGTGTCGTTTGTTGGTCAATATTATTTTTTCAGAAAAGCTGTTTTTAAAAAAATGAAACGTTTATTGAAAAAAAGAGTAGAATAAAAAGGAGATTTTTCATAGGTATTGGTTTTTCGTCACTAAAATTTCTGTACAAACTATTATTTTATTACTAAAATAACAATAAAATTAATCATTAATATAATATGACTGGCGTTGTTATTGTACACATTATAAAATATTGTATATTTGAAATTAATAAATTGAATTGTAATTAAAAATTAAAAATTCTTCGATTAACACTGTATAAATTGAAAATATGAAAAAACTAATTTTACTGATTGCTTTAATTGGCTTTACGCAGTTAACTTACGCACAACTTCCTGTTATTGAAGATGTTGTAAACATTGCTTGTAAAGAGTTTAATGATACAAAAATTCCTGTAACGGATATGATGAAAGAGGAAGTCGAACAGATTTTTATTGAAAGTCGTCAAGATTACCTTGATAATTGGGATAGTACACAACGTGCATTTACACAAAAAGTATTATTACCATTCAAGTATGATGAATATTTTATTCGACGTTTAGAAACAGAATGTCCTGCTTTTCGTCCTGCAATGAAAAGATTTTATGATAATTATTTAGTTGGTCAGGATGAAAAAAGAGCGTTATATTTAAAAGCACGAGATTTTATTTATGCTATTGAAGATGGTACATCAGATAATGATTTAAAAACTTATCTGGATTCAAAAGCTCCAATAACTGATGCTTTTTTAGCTATTTTACGTAAAGAAGTTAGCGAACAAAAAGAAACGTCTACATTAAATTTTACACAGTTAGATGATTATACTTTCCGTTGTGAATATAGTGATTATATTACGACAGAAAGGAATTTCCGTGTCGATATTCTTTTTACAGATAACGTTGATTTGTTGATTAACAATATTAGAATTACTACTAAATTTGCACTGAAACAAGGTTATGATAGTATTGATATTAATCATGATATTGATGCTGCACCACCTTTTACAGGAAAGGGAAATTAACTTTTCTAAGTATAAGGTATGAAATATCAGGTATTTTTGAATTATAAAAAGTACACTTCATACCTTATACTTTATACATTAAAAGATGCTTTACGACCAGATACAAGAATCCACAAAATTTATCCGTACTAAAACTACTTTTCAGCCTCGATTCGGAATTATTTTAGGAACGGGATTGAGTAATCTTACCGATGATATTCTAATTGAGTGCGAAATTCCTTATAGAGAAATTCCTCATTTTCCAGTTTCAACAGTTACTTCACACAAAGGCAAATTAGTTTTCGGAACATTGGATAATATTCCGGTCGTTGCGATGGCTGGTCGTTTTCATTATTACGAAGGTTACTCAATGAAGCAAGTAACTTTTCCTGTTCGAGTGATGAAAAATTTAGGTATAGAACGGCTTTTTATTTCTAATGCGGCAGGAAGTGTGAATGAAAATATACATCAAGGTCATATGGTTTTTATAAAAGATCATATTAATCTCCAACCCGAAAATCCGCTTCGTGGCGAAAATGATGAACGACTTGGGCCACGTTTTCCGGATATGCTAAAAACGTATGATAGAGAACTGAATGCCAAAGCGTTACAAATTGCGAAAGCAAATAAAATTGATGCACATGAAGGTATTTATTTAGGGCTACAAGGGCCAAATCTCGAAACACCAGCAGAATACGTTTTTATGCATAGAATCGGTGCTGATGTTATCGGTATGTCAACTGTTCCTGAAGTTTTGGTAGCGAAACATAGTAATTTACCTGTGTTTGTGGTTTCTGTGGTTTCTAATCAAGCTTATCCGCCAGAAGTGATTAAGGAAACGACTTTGGAAGAGGTTGTTGCAGCGGTTGAAGCGGTTACGCCAAAAGTTTGTTTGGTCGTGAGAGAATTGTTAAAGACGCTTTGTTGAATATGAGGTATTTTATACCTTATACTCAACTTCTTGCTGCTTGCATTTGCAAAAACTCGTTCAAACTGGCTTTGTCTAATATTCCAATGACAACATTGTTTTCGATAATTGGAATCAATTCGTAACCGTTTTCTTGAAACAATTGATAGGCTAATCGAATACTATCATCTGGCGATAAGACCGTAAAATTACTGGTCATATATTCTGAAATCGGAGCAAAAGTATTTTTATCAGAAAGTGCTTTCAAGATTTGTTGATGCGTCAATATACCATTCAACTCCATCAAATTCAATACAGGAAAATGTTGTTGTCCGCTATTTGTTAAAATTTGAATAGCATAATCTATATTATTTGATTGTTGAACAATGTAGAATTGTTGTTTCATTGCGTCTCGAATCGGATGATTGGTAAGGAAAGCTTCCTTTTTGATACCACGATATTCTGCACCTGCACTTACGAAAACAAAAACAGCAATAAATACTAAGGTATAATGACCAAAATAAAGACCATAACCTGCAGCTAAAACTGCTAAAATTTGTCCAACTAACATTGCAATATAAGTCGCTCGAACTCGACTTAGTTTAGTATTCAACGCTGCTCTAAGCATTCTTCCACCATCCATCGGAAAAGCAGGAACTAAGTTAAAAACAACTAACATAATATTGGCGAAAGCCAAAAACTGTAAAAAACTACTGCCATTAATAATGGGACTTGTAGGAAGAAAATTACTACCTGTTATCCACAAAAAAAGATAAACAATCACTGCAATCACGATATTCACAGCAGGTCCAGCGGCTGCAACAACGAACTCATGCCAAGGTTTTTCGGGTAATCGAGTCAACCGTGCAACGCCACCAATGACTGATAAAATAATATCTAATGTTTCTACTCCATAACGTCTTGCAGAAAGTGCATGTCCGTATTCGTGTAACAATACACAGAAAAATAACGAACCAACTAATCCTATTTCCCAGACAATATTAATAACTTCATTCTCTCCACCTCGATAAATAACAATCAATGGCAATAACAAAAAACTCCAATGCAAATAAATTGGAATATTAAATAATTGTCCGATTTTAAACGATTTAAACATAGTTTTTTTGTTGCGTATGATTTGAACTCAAATGTACTCTAAATCTATTAATTCTTTGATTTTGATATACAAATGAATCATTATCATCTGTGAGATTTGATATTCAAAGGATTGAAAAGATTGTTGAGTAATAAACAGATTGATATAACAGTCATATTTCTAATTGAGTTGATTTTTTTTGATTTTTTTTCTTGTAATTATCCATATCATTTCATTTTAATGCTTAGCGAATAATTTGTCAAGAATTGCTGCATCTATTAATACGTAAATATTTCAATACGTTTTTCGTAGCGAAAAAAAATTACGAATCCTATTTTAAAGCGAAAATTCGTTGGTTTATTGCCTAAAAATCACTTACTTTGATTACACTAACAAATTAAGAAACTGATTTAATGTGCTTAAAAATACATCAAATTCACCAAAAAAATATACGTGGATAATCAAAGTAGAAAAATCATTTTTGGCTTAAAAGTCAAGCAACTCCGTAAAGGTCAAAAGCTGTCTTTTGCAGAATTGTCTAAACGCTCAGGGTTATCAATTTCCTACTTAAATGAAATCGAAAAAGGTAAAAAATATCCTCGTGAAGATAAGATTGAAGCTTTAGCCAATGCTTTGAATATTTCAATTGTTATGCTTACTTCCAGTGATTTAGGTAAACAATTATCGCCATTAGGTGAATTGTTGAAATCTAATTTTTTAAGTGAGTTACCGTTAGATTTATTTGGTTTAGATATTGGTAAAATCGTAGAACTTCTGGCTGATGCTCCAACAAAAATTGGTGCATTTATTACAACATTAGTCAGTATTTCACGTCGTTATGCTTTAGAACAAGAGAGTTTCTATTTCGCTGCATTACGTTCTTATCAAGCGTTACATGATAACTATTTTGAAGAAATCGAGCAGAAAGCAGATGAATTTGTTACTAAAAATAATTTACCGACAAATCGAGCCGTTTCCGTTCGGTTATTAAGTAAAATCATTAAATCTAAATATCGTTACAAGATTGAGGAAATGGCTTTTGGAGAAGAATTTCAAGAACTTAATCGTTTCCGTTCTATATACTTGCCCGAAAAAAAACGCTTAATGGTCAATAATAAATTGACGGATACTCAACGTGCTTTTTTGTTGGGAAAAGAGTTAGCATGTAATGTATTAAAACTTAAAAACCGAATTTACACCTCGACTTTTGTCAAAGTTAACTCCTTTGAAGAAGTATTAAATAACTTCAAAGCAGCTTATTTTTCAGGTGCGATTTTGATGAATCGAGATAGCTTAGTCGATGATTTGACACAATTTTTTAATAAACCAAGATGGGATTCGGATGCGTTTATGGCGATTATGAATAAGTATAAAGCATCTCCAGAAATGTTTTTTCATCGATTGATTTCTATCATTCCAAAATACTTTGGAATTGATAATATTTTCTTTTTACGTTTTAATAATCGCTTGAGTACCAATAAATACAATCTTACGAAAGAGTTACATTTGAATCGAGAACATCAGCCTTATGGCAATGCTTTACTTGAGCATTATTGTCGTCGTTGGGTAACCGTTTGGCTTTTGCAAGATTTACAAAGTAAACAAATACGAGAAAATTATACAGGAATGATAACTGGTATTCAACGTTCTCGTTACAATGGTTCAGATGACGAGTATTTATGTTTCACTATTGCAAGACCTGCACATCCGACACCAGATACCAATATTAGCGTCACTTTAGGTTTGTTAATTAATGATAAATTAAAACGCAAAATTCGTTTTTGGAACGATTCCATTATCAAAATCAAAGAAGTCAGCCAGACTTGCGAACGTTGTCCAATTCAAGATTGTGCAGAACGTGTCGCTTCGCCACATGTTGTTGAGCAGGAAAATAGCCAAAAACGATTAGAAAAAGCATTAGAAAAATTATTAGAAATATAATTGATTTTCGATAGTTTTTTTTGTAACTACTCAGTATCTATGAAATTCTGCGTTTAATCCCCGAGGTTTCGGGACGCAGCAGGTTAAAATCCGATTCTTTAGATATTACTCCGTTCAAGAAGTTAGCAAAAAAGATAAAACTCCGATTTTAAGGATAAATTTTCTCCTGTTCGAGTGTTTCTCATCAAAGAACCATCTAAAGAATCAGGTTTTAACCTGCTGCGTCCCGAAACCTCGGGGAAGATCGGAAGAGCACACGTCTGAACTCCAGTCACAC
>JBGCFH010000277.1:0-33369 GCA_045106825.1 Saprospiraceae bacterium
TTACTCCGTTCAAGAAGTTGGCAAAAAAGATAAAACTCCGATTTTAAGGATAAATTTTCTCCTGTTCGAGTGTTTCTCATCAAAGAACCATCTAAAGAATCAGGTTTTAACCTGCTGCGTCCCGAAACCTCGGGGATTAAACGCAGAATTTCATAGATACTGAGTAGTTACGTTTAATGTATAAACATATCATTTTATTTGTAGCTAATACAAGATTCACTAAACCTCAATATCGCTTAAAATTGATAGTCCATTACAAACATTACATTGTTGGGTCATTAGTTCAATGACATTAATCTAATCAGATGATATTTTTTATTATCACATTGATAATCAATAGGTTATTAATGTTTAATAATAAAAAAGTATTGGCGTGAAAGTACACTTTGCACTTTCAGGATAAACTCTTTTGCTCAATATTCACGATTATCAGATTTAATTAAAATAAATAATTGAAAATCAAAGAAGAATTTTCAAAACAGTAAACCTATGCATATTTCATACATACTGACAGGAGAAAAATATTTTATTAATTAATATAATAACAACCATAACATGAAAAAATTAACATTACTTTTTACAGCTTTATTACTGATGATAGTGACCGCAACAAATGCAGCTCATCTATCAGAAAAATTACTAATTACAGCAAAATTAACAGGAGATCAGGAAGTTCCTGCTGTAACAACAACTGCAACAGGTGTTGCGGCTTTTTACTTAAATCAAACTAAAGATACGATGTGTATTGATATAATCGCTATTGGTTTGAGTGGACCGATTACTGGCATTCATGTACATGAAGGTGCAGCTGGACAAATGGAGGTGTGATTTTGGACTTAACGCCTTTTATTAACGGAAATCGTATTAGCACAACAATTTCAGGAAGTGATTTAACCACTGAAAATCTTGAAAAATATTTAAATGGCATGTATTATTTAAATGTACATACTGCTGCGAATCCAAATGGTGAAATTCGTGGTCAAGTTCGTAGAGATGCCGAATGTTTGAATAGCCTTACAAGCACTGATTATCATTCTATTTTCAATGAAGTTTCTATCTTTCCGAATCCTGTAGAAAATAAACTGAATTTGAATATAGAATTAGATAAAGTATTTGATGGTCAATTGATTATCTCAAATACAGTTGGACAAACGATGTTACAACAAAATATCTCTCAACGTAATAATTTGAGTAATTACCAAATTGATGTAAATGGTTTATCAAAAGGTTTATACTTCATTACAATTACAAATGATGATAATCGTTACACAACACGATTTATTAAAAACTAAATTTCTATTACGACCATAATACCTAAATATATTAGTCAGAATTACTTCGGTAATTCTGGCTTTTTTATGATAGTAACTTCGTTCTAATTTCTTCTATATTTCTAAATATTACATCCGATTCTATCGCTATAATATGCTGCAAATCTTCTGAATCTGACAAATCTACAAAACTTACTTCTCCGTTATTTTCTTGATTTTGAATCATCGTGATTGCAAAATTTTTCATTTGCTTATCCTGAAAAGAAGATTTGCCGAAATATAAAATCTGTAAAGGATTATAGGAATCTATAATGTTTCGAGTTTTTTGAGCTAATTGAGTTTTGAGCCAAGCATTTGGTGTAAAGAAAACAGCAAAGCCGCTTTTTTTAAGAATTTGCAGTCCTAATTCAAAAAATATTTGATATAATTTTCCGCCACTTGTGTAAGTGCTGTAAAGCTTTTTATAAAATTTCGCTGCTTCTTTATTCGCTGCAAAAGCCATCGTTGTAGGCTGACCAATAACGACATCAAAACCAATAAAATTACCATTTTCATCCAATACTTCCGGAAACTCAAAACGCCATTCAAATGCATTATTATAAATACCAGAAGTCAACATGATTTCCTTTTCTGCTTGTCGTCGTTGAAGCGATGCCGTTAGTTTTTCAAGATCTTCCAGTTCTGATGCTCTCGGTTCATAGCCTAAGTTTCTATTATAACGAATTTGGAGTTCAAGAGCATCTTTTTTACCTCGAACTTTCGCAATTTTTTCCTTTTCTCGCTTATTGAAAGTTATCTGAAATTCATCCTTAATTTCATTCAAATAACGAGTTAATTGACGTTTTTCTCGTTTGTTTTCTGATGTTTTGTAGGATTTCACCGAGCGTTTATACTCTTCGACACTGTATTCTGTTCTTCTAAAAACCTCGTCCAAATCAGCCTCTAAACCAAATCTTGAAATCAACGAATTTCCCGTTTTTATATTAATATCAATATTCGGTAAAGTTTCCAATTGTGTATTTCGTCGTTGACGATAATAAGCACTTTTCAATAATTCTAACCATAATCGTAAGCGGCAAATTTTAACCGAATTCGGATTAATGTCCACACCAAAAAGCGAATGTTCAATCAACTGCTTCTTCTCCCGAAATATCGCTTCCTGTATTCGCTGCAACTCTGGTAATATTTGGCGAAAGCCACTGTCAAAACTTAATTTGTATGAAAAAGGCAAACCCAATTTATCATAAATCACTAACTCATCATTTTCGATTTTGAGAGAAATGTTATCTTTTAAAGACAAACCTTCGACATCACACAAAATCCCCAATTCAGATTTTATCACCAATAATTCATTCAAGGCAGCGACCAAAAACTGTCCTGCACCAACCGATGCATCACAAATCGTTATCGAATTGACTATTTCATTGGCTTTCGCCAAAACAGTCGGTTGCAAGTTTTGACAAAAGCGTTTTACATCTTCAAATTTCGTCATTCTTTCACCAAATTCGATGGCGAACTTTTGCGTAATATTTCGGTGTAGAACATCACGACTCATATATTTTGTGACCATGTTCGGTGTATAAAACGCACCAGCTCGATAACCGCTCAATCGCTCCAGTGACAATCCTAAAGTTGCCGTATTAATAACTGGTTTCGTTTCTAACCTCAATACAGACTCACTTGCCGATAATCCAAAATCATAGGCTTCCAAAAACTGCAATAAATAATCAAGTGTACCAAGTTCAGATTTTGTACTTCGGATTTCGGAATCTTTATATAATGGCAATTTTGTACTATCCTTGATATTAGAAAGTCGCAAAGTTTGTCGTTCCAAATCGGTGACTTCAAACAGCGAAGAGTTCAAAAATGGAATTCGACCAAACTGCTTTGAAATATGCTTTTCCCGTTTTTTTTCAGGAATAGCCATCACTTCAAAAAACAAAGTATTCAATGTATCAAACTCATCAATTTTTGACGGATGCAAAAAACGAAACTCATCTTTGTCTGTATCATCAACATTGTAAGCCACCAGTTGCGCCTCCAAAATTTTCAGAAACAAAATCCGATTCAACCAAGTAATCAACAACGATAAAGCAACATTGAAGTATTGTTCCTCTTCTGTTTCACCATAATCTTCTGGATAACGCAAATCATAAATTAAATCTTCCGTCTTAAGTTTAACAATCACATTTTCGAGCAGTGAACCGATTTGAGGAGTTGCACATCGAGCGATGATTTTTTTTGTACCAATACGTTGTTCTTCTAATCCTAAAATGTATAATAATTCATAATAAAAAGCTTCATTAAACAAACTTATATCTTCTTGACGACTTTGTTTTAATAAAAATTTTGGAGAGAAAATTTTGTAAATTTCAATCAATTTTTCAGTTGCATTTTTCTTATCAAGTGCCGTTACAAAATCTTCTTGACGATACGTTTCAATAGCTTCTTGATAATCATTGATATTAAATTGTATAACCGAAATTTCTTTTGTTGCTTTCGCAATTATTTTATTGAGATAAGTATATAATTTTTTAGTCGTTTGATCTATTATTTCACTATTTCGCCAAGTCATAAACTGCTCAACAAGTTCTTCGTCAATCGGAAATAATCGCTCAAAATCTGAAGCATCAAAAATATAAAATGAATCTATTGTATTGATAATCAAATATTTAAGATCATTATTTTTATATTCTATTCGTTCAAAAAGATAATTGGTCAATAAACGATAAAAAGAAGGTTGATTCCATTTTTTAATGGAAAAAGCCCAAGCTTCCTCTATTTCTATTTCCATCAAAACTTCTACATTCGATGTAGTCGAAATCACTAAATCTGCATAATAACCAGCGATATATATCTTACTTTCTAAAGTAACATTCGGAAAAAAGAAACTCAAAAAATCGTTACTATAAGTTTGTATATTTTCGTTCGTTTCTTCTACCCTTTTTGCTCGTTCTGTATAGAATAAATAATTATCCAATACTTCAACAAACGACTCAAAATTTTGAGGGTGTACTTTCTCTTTCCGATAATGTCGATCAATCGCTTGTTTCAATGATTTCGTTGATAATTTCATAGAAGTTGTATTCATTTTTCGAGTTCAAACATACTGAAAAAAAAGGAAAGATTGTGTAGAATTATAGAAGTCAAAACATTCCATCAATCCGATTTTCATCCGAATAACAAAAAAAGCAACGCAAAAATTTTAACACTTTTCATAAATAGCTAATTATCAACACTTTAAATGGTTAAAATTTAAAAATATATTATATAACGTAAAAATACGTTGTGAAATCAAATAAACCGTTATATATTTGTATTGTCAATTTAAAAACAACATTATGCAGAAATTAACAAAAGCAGAAGAACAGGTTATGCAAATCATTTGGGATTTGGAATCTTGTATGGTTAGTGAAATTTTGGATAAAATAGGTGAGCCAAAACCACCTCACAGTACGATTTCTTCCGTTGTCCGAATATTAGAGAAAAAGGAATTTGTCACTCATAAAGCTTATGGGCGAACGTATGTTTATTCACCAATTATCTCACGAGAAGATTACAGCAAATTTGCTTTAGGCAAAATGGCGAATAACTTTTTTGGCGGTTCGGTCAAGCGTTTAGTATCTTTTTTAGTCAAAGAAAATGATTTGGATTTGAATGAAATCTCTGAATTATTGGACGAATTAGATAAGACAGAAAAGTAAAGTTCACAACAAAAAGACCTAACAGATTTTAAAAATCTACCGTAACTATATAGATGGGCAGATAGGAAAATTGAAATTATGGTGTCATAGCTACGCTATTTTATAGCATAATAACAATAGTAGCCAAATACCTACAAAGTAGCGTAGCTACGACACCATTTATCAATCATTTTCCATAATGTTTTTATAAAAATTTACCCTTGCCCGTCTATATGGGTACGGTAGATTTTAAAAATCTATCAGGTCTGGAAACAACAAAAAAACGATGGAATATATATTAGAAGTAACTTTATGTTGGTTGTTTTTCTATGGTTTTTACTATGCGTTTTTACGGAAAGAAACCTTCTTTCGAGTAAATCGAATTTATTTAATTAGCAGTTTGATTTTAGGATTAATAATTCCAAAAATCACGTTTTCTTCTCCACAACCAGAAGTTGTTTTTGTGCAAACTGTACAATTATCCGTCCAAGCAATTTCGGCACAAGTCGAAGCAACTGCAATGACTTTACCAACTTGGAAAGAAGTATTTTGGATAATTTACTTATTGGGAATTATCATTTTAACGATTCGATTAGTGGCAGATATTTTTAAAATCATCAAGATTTATCAGTCAAGTATTGTTGTTCAAAAAACAAATTATAAACTGGTTTTATCTAACAACGAACATCCACCATTTTCACTTTTTAATTACCTATTTATTAATAAAAAAACACTGGAAGAGCAAACAGAAAGTGATAAAATAATTACTCACGAATTAGCACATATCAAAGGAAAACACAGTTTTGATGTTTTTCTTTCAGAAGCATTGTGCATCATTTTTTGGTTCAATCCATTGGTATATTGGTACAAAAAATCCTTGCAAGATGTACACGAATATTTAGCAGATTATGAAGTGACTCGCAACACTTCCATTAAAACATATGGACATTTATTAATGCGTCAAGCAATGCCAAGTGCGTATTTGTCTTTGTCCAATCATTTTAATCATTCACAATTAAAAAAACGAATACAAATGATGACTAAAAAACAATCGTCAAAATGGGCATACACGAAGTATGTCTTAGCATTGCCAATCGTAATCATGATGGCAATTTTATTTTCAGCGTATGATTATCCAACTGTTTTACAAGAAAAAGCTGATGATTTTTTTCAAAAAGAAAACACAGTAACGTCAACTATTATTAATAATAGTCCAGTTCTATCAGAAACGGCAACATCAACACTTTCAGACAATAATGATCCGATTTATCGAGAAGTCGATGAAATGCCTCGTTATCCTGGTTGTGAAGAGATAGCAGATAAAGAAGAAAAAAAACAATGTTCTAACATAAAATTGTTAACATTCATTTATACGAATGTAAAATATCCAAAAGAAGCTCAAAAAAACGGTACAGAAGGTGTAACAGTAATTGAGTTTGTTGTCAAGAGTAATGGTAATATCGGTGACTTCAAAATCATAAAACCTTTAGCTGACGGTTGTGATAAAGCGGCACTTACGGCTTTAGAAAAAATGGCGGATACAAAATGGATTCCTGGTATAAAAGATGGAAAAAAGGTCAATGTAAAAATGGTTATTCCTGTGAAGTTTAAACTGGCAGATGATGATGAAGCAACAGAGGAAACGCCAAGTAAGGTTACAAAAATGCCTTTAGACCCAACATGTAACGAAGAAAATGATCAGTTAAATACCTTATGCACTATAAACAAAATTAATACTTATATTGGACAACATTTGAAATATCCTGAAACCGCTAAAAAAGATAAAATTGAAGGAACAGTACATATTGTCTTTATTGTAAAAACAGATGGTACATTTGATGATATTAAAGTCTCAATATCGTTACGAGAAGATTGTGATAAAGCGGCTTTAGCTGTAATGGAAAAAATTCAAAATAATATAAAATGGAATCCTGGTGAAAAAGATGGAAAACCTGTTAATACTCAAATGACACTTCCTATTAAATTTGTATTGGATTAAAAATTAGTCATTCGACGGGCGATTTTGAATCGAATGTTGTCAACTTAAGGAAAAGAACTAAGTTTTTAGCAAGTCACCTGATGACTTTAAGTCATCAGGTGACTACATCCGAAACTATAAAAAATCTTAATCCCGAATTTTCAACACAATTTTCCCAATATTCAGATTGTTTTCCATGTATTCGTGTGCTTGTTGGACTTCCGTCCAATCATAGACCGAGTCAATAACAGGCTTGAGTTCACCACGTACAAAATGTGGTAATAATTCCTTTAATTTATCCGTTCGTGCTTCTTTAAAAAACCGATTTTGATTACGAATTGTCACACCAGCAATCATTAATCGTTTAGCAATAATCGGAATCAAATTCGCATTTGGCACTTTGAAACCGCCCAAAAATGCCAACATAACCATCTGACCATCAACGGCTAAACAGTCCAAGTTTCTTTGAAAATAATCCGCACCAACAACATCCAAAATCATATCAACACCTTCTTCATTTGTTTTATTTTTAATATATTTTACAAAATCTTCATTTTTGTAATCAATCGCAAAATCTGCACCTAAAGCCAAACAAGCTTCATGTTTTTGCTTCGAAGCCGTAACATAAATTGTTTCGACTTCATACAATTTTGCCAACTGAATCGCAGCCGTTCCAACGCCACTTGCACCAGCATGAATCAAGACTTTTGAATCTTCATCAACAATAGATAAAACCGTCAAACAATAATCTGCTGTGATAAAAACTTCGGGAATCGCTGTCGCTTGTACGAAAGACAATTCATCCGGAATTTTAAACACTTGCAATTCATGCGTTTTCACAAACTCAGCATAACTTCCACCACCAACTAAACCTGCAACTCTATCACCAACTTTCAGTGTTTCAACTCGATTTCCAATTGCTACAATTTCCCCAGCGAACTCCAAACCCAAAATCTGACTTTCGCCTTCTGGTGCTGGATATTTTCCTTCACGTTGCAAAATGTCTGCTCGATTTAGTGCTGTTGTATGCACTTTGACTAAAATTTCATCATTTTCTGGTGCTGAAAGTGTTTCAGTTTGCCCAATGTATAAAGTTTCCGCTCCGCCGATTTGCTTTTGTAAAACTGCTCTCATCTTTTATTAATTAGGAATTTTATAATTATTAATTCCTTGTAATCAATTATTTAACAATAATCTGTTTGGTATAAAGTCGCCCATTTACCAAGATAGACATAAAATAAATACCACTTTCCGGTGCTTCAAGTTCAATCGTAAATTCATGCGAACCAGCGGATAACCTATCCAAACCAGTTTCTAAAATAATCTCACCCGAAACATCCGATAAATAAGCATCTACAATAGCAGATTCTTTTAAGTCTAATTTGAACTTAAAATAATCAACTGCTGGATTAGGAAAAACAGACCAATTTGATAAATATTCTTTTTGTTGAACAACTTTTGTATTTGTGATTCCAGAAGGTATCAAATAAACTTTATACAACGTACTGTAAGCTTCACTTTCATTTCCTGTATTCGTAAAAAATATATTTGGTTGACTACTTTTTATTCCACCTAAAATATAACCTATTAGAACAGTATCACTTGTAAGTTGTTGTAAATCAACAATATCATAATCGAATTGTGGCGTATTCTCTGCTAAAATAAACTCTGCACCTGCACCTAATAAATCTGGCATTGAGCCAATTTGTGTTTCTGTCATTGTGCTGTCCACAAATCGACTTACTCGACCTATTGTTTTTACAAAAGGTACATCATCATCTTGAACTAAATTTCCATTATCATCTAAAAAATAACGTGCAATTCCACCGAAAAAAACATTGTGCATTGCTTTGTTAGTCGAATCATAAACCGCAATTTTTGCAGAATGATAATGATTCAAAAATTGAGAAAACGAATTATTGACTTGATAACCTGTACTATCAAAATCAACAGAATTTAAAAATGGTAAATCAACAGCATGCTGAAAAACACCTGAAAACATTGTAAATCCATAACTTCCGTTCGGAAATATTTGTGGTAACATATTGTAATCTCGACGATGCAAATTCATAGCGTCTGTCCAACTCGCCAAAGGTTGATAATTCAGATTTGTTCCATCATCAATGATTTTAAATCGTTTAATTGAATTAGTATATTCTTGCACAAAACTTGGGCCATTCATCGGATTATAGCGACCTGTGAATTTTTGTCCACCAGCGAGATAATACGTATCGTCCAACTTTCCAATTTGTCCACCTGTTACTGCAAAATAATCATTTGTAAATTGACGAAAATGAGATGCAATTGATGTTCCATTTATTATCGCATCAATACAAGCATCTAATTGAATTGCGGTAAGTTGTGGATGTGTAATATGATCATTGTTAGAAGTAGAAAATCCATAACCACCAATAATATACAAAGTATTTCCATCTTGATAAAATTGCATATTCGTAGATTGCAATTGTTCCTTTAAACTTGTAGATAATGTATTCACAGAAGCAGCCCAAATTTGTTCTGTTTCAGGATCAATTACTAATATATCAGTGTTGTTTCCTGCTGCATCAAACGAAGCCCAAGGCTGCCGACGATGCAAACCATCTTTTCGTCCACCAATAAGTAATATTTTACTATTATGTTGACCAAAAGCAAAGGATTGAATTCCCGTGAAACCATTGATATTAAAAGATTCTAAATGAATATTAAATGTAGCTTGACTTTGTACTAAAATCGTTGAAAATAAAAAGGTAATTAATAATAATAGACGATACATGATTGAAAATTTTGTTACTAAAAATCGCTACAAAGTAACGTCATATTTTCTTAATGAAAAGTGATTTAAATCATACAAAACAAATCAAATAATAACTAATGAAAAAAGATAACACTTTTGAAAAAAAGGTATCGGCTTTCAAAATAAAAACAAGCTTCCAACCAACTTCATTTACCTTAATATTGTTATATTTATGTCATGAGTACAAACAAATCATAAGTAAACTCTTGTCAGTTTTATAAGCTGCCAACTGCTTACTGCGAACTATAAAAATGGGATTAAATATAAAAGATACCAATCAGAAACGTTTAGTCATTATTGGCGGCGGATTCGCTGGTATCGAATTAGCAAAACGCTTGAATGGCAAAGATATTCAAGTCGTTATTTTGGACAAACACAACTATCACACCTTTCAACCACTACTCTATCAAGTTGCAACCGCAGGTTTAGAACCTGGTTCGATTGCTTATCCTTTACGGAAGTTATTTCAAAAAAGTGATAACTCTATTTTCAGAATGGCAAATGTCGAGAAAATATTAACTGAGGAAAATATTATTTTGACTAATATTGGAAAATTATCCTATGATTACTTAGTTATTGCAACAGGAAGTAAAACAAATTACTATTCATTAGAAAAGGAAAAAGAGGAAATGATGGCGATGAAGTCGATTCCTCAAGCCTTAAATTTACGTAGTTTGGTGTTACAAAATTTTGAAAATGCGTTGTTAACTAATGACTTGGAATATCGTAAAGAATTGATGAACGTTTTAATTGTCGGTGGAGGACCAACTGGTGTTGAGTTAGCTGGTGCGATTGCCGAAATGAAACGCTACGTTTTACCAAATGATTATCCAGAGTTAGATGTTTCTAAAATGGAAATTCACCTGTTTGAAGCTGCTCCGAGAGTTTTGGCTGTAATGTCGGAAGAAGCATCGGCAAAATCATTGAAATATTTACGAGATTTAGGTGTCAATGTTCATTTAAAAACTCGCTTGAATAATTTTGAAAATAATCAAGTTGTTTTGCCTAATGAAACAGTGATTCGAGCAGAAACTTTGATTTGGACTGCTGGTGTAAAAGGTGCTTTGATTGATGGAATTCCCGAATCTTCTTTAGCTGGAAATCGCTTAAAAGTGAATGTTCACAATCAAATTGAAGGTTTTGAAAATATATTCGCACTCGGCGATGTCGCTGCAATGATAACAGAAGATACACCTCGTGGACATCCGATGGTTGCTCCAGTTGCGATTCAACAAGGATATTTATTATCTAAGAATATTTTTAAATTAATAGCAAATCAACCGATGAAACCTTTTGCATATAAAGACAAAGGGTCGATGGCAACAATCGGTCGAAATCGTGCAGTTGTAGATTTATCTTTTTACAAGTTTCAAGGTTTATTTGCTTGGTTCGTTTGGATGTTTGTTCACATTATGTCGTTGGTTGGTTTTCGGAATAAAACGAGCGTTTTTATCAACTGGGTTTATAGTTATTTTACTTATAATCGTGCATTAAGGTTGATTATTCGTCCGTTTCGAAGAAATTAAAAATGCTTATTTTAGTAGGGATTATTTGTAAAATTTCTATCACGGCACTAAATGGTGCAATAGATTTTTAATCGAATCTAAACGGTTGTATCAAAAACCGAAAATTATTACAAATAGTATTTATTTTTATTTGTAATAAATTGAATTTAAGTCTACTAAAGTTATCGTGCGACATAAAATTACGACAGATACAAAACGTCATTAAGTTGTTATGTTTTTAGTTTTCAAAAAGCACCAACGGTACGAGAACATCAACATTGGGTATCACCCAATGCTAAACTAAGAAAGGCTGTCTTAGCTCTGAAAGAGCGACACACAAAGGTTTCCGCTCTTTCAGAGCTAATTTAACCTTGTTATTACCTGACATCGGGTTGCACCCAATGTTAGTGTTCTCGCACCGTTGATGCTTTTAAGTACTTTTTAAAATACCTGAAATAAAACATCTTTATGTCGTTATTCCTACTGTAACTTTCTGTCGCACGACAATGTTTAAAAATTTAGTAGACTTGTTCTTTTCTCTGGCTTTTGAGACAACCTCATATTTATTGTATTGTAACTTATGCCAGTCCCTGTTTCAATTCATCAGAAGTTGAAGTATTTTCTGTTTTTCTTGCTTCTAACTGTTTTCTAATATCATTAGCTTTCTCTTCTGTCAAATCATAATTCCACATGATTAACATTGCGATAAGCGTTCCTACCATTGGAAAAAAGCAGAAAAAAGCATGTAATCCATCAACAGCAGCTTGTTGTTCTGTCGTTGCTAAATCAGGATTGAAACCAACAAAAGCTATAATAACACCACTTAATCCCCCTGCGATAGCAAACCCAATTTTTACCATCCACCAATAAATAGCTCCGAATATCCCTTCTCTACGTTTCCCCGTGTTCAGTTCGTCTATATCTATAACATCAGCCGTCATTGACATCATTATTGTAAATAAACTTCCTATCCCAAAAGAAAAGAATGGTAAGGCAATAATATACATCCACGGTTTACCCGGAATAAATAAAAACCATAACATAATGTATCCAACGACTGAGATAGATTGAGATAGTAAGAACGCTTTTTTCTTTCCCATCTTTTTTGACATCCATGCTACCGTAGGTATCACAATAAATGTCGTTCCTAATGCTCCTAAACTACCAAATAAAGCGACCCAAATCCCTGTTGCACCTGCATCTCCATTAAATAATTTATATACGACCACAAAAAATGTAAGTGCTGCAACTGTGTTAAATGCATTAAATATTAAGAAGGTTGCTGTACATAACCTTACAAACTCTTTTATTTTAAGTGCCTCTACAAAACTTCTAAAAATCGACATCAAACTATTACCTATGTTGGCAAAGTTTAATGGCTCGTAACCTTCTTCATCAACCGTTGATTTACTTTTTATAAACAATGCCGGAATAATAGCAAAGATAGTACAAGGAATTGCCACCCAAATAGCTAACTTTCTTGTTGCCACTTCTGCCGAAGGAAACCATTCTTGATCATACATAATTACCCAAAACCAAGGTGCAATCACCCAAGCCCACTGACCAATCCATTGTGCAACAGCCATAATATTTGTACGTTCATGAAAGTCGTCACTCATCTCGTAACCCATTGCCACAAAAGGAACACTAAAAATAGTTAAGCCTAAATAAAAAATGATAGAGCAGAAAAAGAAATACCAAAAGTTAAATTCTATAGAATTTTCCTTAAAAAGTTGCCACATAAATACGAAAGAAACTCCCATAACAATACCACCAATCAATACATATTGCCTTCTTCTGCCCCACTTAGATCTGGTATTATCCGAAATAAATCCCATAATAGGATCAGTAATTGAATCAAAAATACGAGGAAAGAAAAACAAAATTCCCCACCAAAGCGGTGGAAAGCCTAAATCTTGCACCAAAACGACCATGAATATACCAAGTATAGCCGGAAACATCTGATTCGCCAACATTCCTAATCCAAAAGCGACCTTTTGTCCAAAAGGGACTTTTCCGCTCGATGTTTTATTATTATCCATTTTAAGTTATAATTTTTTATTTGGTTGTTATTTTAATTTCGTTTTAGCTGTAAAATCTCTTAGGTCTATTATTTACTTTGAGAATAATAGATATTTTTTAGAAATACTTTTTTACCATCAAAATTCTTATTGCCTCTAAAGTAAATTAAACTCGTAACATCTTCCAATTTTTTGTCTTTTAGTAAGTCAGAAATTTTGATAGAATGTTTTGTCCAATCTCCTGTGACTGCATTTTTTTTATCTTTATTAAAAATAATAAAGTTGTTAATTTGAGTGCCTTCTGAAAAGCTTCCAGTCTGAAAACCAATTTGGAAAGAAGATTTTGTATCTCCTTTTATTTCAAAATTAAAATAGCCATCAGAAAAATTAGATAAATTTTCGCCCTTTCCATCAGCTTTTAGTTCAGCTCCACAGCCCCACCAACCTTCACCTTCGTGTCCAGTTGTGATTTCAAGTACATCGTCTGTCGTTACTTGAATAGCAGAAGTTCCTTCCCAACCATTCAATTTTAATTTCGCACTCGGATAAGTTTTATCATTTAATGTTTTACTAAAATCATCTTCCACTAAAACGGTATAATATTTTTGACCAATCACATCACCAGTTGTCAATTCGTCATTCGTTGTTTTGATATCTGAATTGCTAATATCATTTTCAGAAGGTGGAGCAAGGAAATTTTTCATCATTGCGTCTTTATCACCACCAAAAGTTTTAGTGATTTTATTTCCATTTCGAGTCAATCCATCAAAAGCTCCTTTATCAAACAAATCCCAAAGTACATACTTTGCTTTTCCGTCAATTGTCATCAAACCAAAATGATTTTCTGAACCTTTTACATGTTCGGCATCTTTCCATTTTTCATCAAATGCTTCGAAGTAAAAACAAGAAATTCCTTCTGCGTTTGTCCATTCTCGAATATATTCGTAGAATAGTTTTTCTTTATACTCATCTGCTGCACGAGAACCATTTTCGCCATAAAAACCACCTGAAACAGAAGCCCAGCCAGTTTCACCGATATGCATCGGTTTGTCTGGAGCAATACTTTTCACGTATTTTGCTGTTTTTTCATATTGATTTTTAGCAAAATCTTTCGCTCTCATTACCGCTTTTTCAGCTTTTTCTACTGCTGTAAGTCCGTTGTCCTCTTCGGGAACATACCAATAATCAGGATTATAATGTGATTCGTGAAAAGGATAAGTATGTAACGAAACATAATCAACTGCTTTAATTAAAGCAGTTAAATCTTCCGTGTGATACAATTTAGAACCACCGCCCCAAGATTCGTAATTATCTGAGCTTGTAATCCATAAACCTTCTGGCAATTCACCTTTCTTTTTTAAATCTTGCAAATGATTAACCCATTTTAAGATAATGTCTGGTGTCACATAATAACTTGCTGCCCAATTAATCATTGCTTCATTTCCAACAGCAATTACTTTTACAATATCTGGATATTCGTTGGCCATTGCCACTGCTGCGTTGATTTCTGCGGTATTATTTTCAAGGCTTTCGACATCGTGAACGGTTTCCTTTGTCGTCCAAGCATTTAGACAATCTATCCAAGCACCTAACATGACATACATTTCAAAATCAGGGTTTTCATCTTTCAACTCCCGAATTGCTTTCAATATATTTGCTGCTTGAGCAAATTGTTGTGAATTATAGGTACGAATTATTTTAATACCCATTGCCTCTAACAATTTCATATCCTCTTTTATCTGTTCGACTGTCGGTACAGTTTCTCTTGATATTTCTCTATAACCGCCATAAGATATTGCTGGATATTCAGGATTTCCTAAAATATCAGCAGCTGTAATTTCAGTTGAGTTTTTTTTCTCTTCTGTACAACTAAAACCGAAAACTACGTTCAATGCTAATACAATCAGTATAAATCTGTTTTTCATACTTATTTCCAATTTAATATTTTCCATTAATCAAGATATTTTTTCAAGCAAAGGCTAAGATAGTTAAGTGTTAGAACTTTTAAAAACTTTAAGCTACTTTATATAAAACATTGAAAATCAAAAACTTAGATACAAACAAACACTAATTTTATTAATAATTTTTTTTTATAAAAAAATATTTATTTTAACTTAGTTTATAAACAATTCAAAATGAGGGTTTTAAATAATAAACACTCAATAAGTTTAGTATGATAAATATTAGATTTTATCAGCTCAAAATCATTTACTACTCCTTTTCAAATTTGTCTTATATAATTTTACTATATTATGGAACGATTTCTAACTTAAGAAGTTGACAAAATTATTCATAGCGTTTGTATCTTTCTTTTATTTAATTATTTACGTTTCAGCGAAACATAAATAAGTATGTTATCTTTACAAAAAAACTATGGAATTAAACTTATTGTCTTGTGATGCTCCAAAACCAAATAGACGAGCAATTGCTAAATGCCTAACAGAAATTGCCAATGTAGATAATTCTTTGGCAAATGAGCTTACTGATATACTTTTGGAAGGAGATGCTGTAGATATTCAAGTGGAAGATAAAAATGCAAATTCAGCTTTAAGAGCGTTACGAAAGTTGAGTATTGATTATGAAATTGTAGAATAATTTGGGATTATTTTTATCTATATTTTTAAATACAAAAAACATTAATAAACACTTTATTAGTAGCTGTATTTATTTCGTTGATTTTGTAATTGAAACACAACTTGTCCCGAAATTTCGGTGGTGGCAAAAATTGTCAATGAACCATTAATAAATAAAGTAATTATTCAGTATGTGCGCTTAATTCCCAAAATTTCGGGGATTAAACGCACAATGTCATAAATGTGGAGTAGTTCCTAAATAAAAATCAATTATGATAAAAAATTCAGTTTACGTCATCTGTTTATTATTCCTGTCTGCTTGTTCTGAAAAGCAAATAGCAGACTTGATTGTCATCAATGGCAATATTGCAACAATGAATGATAACGAACCTTCTGCCGAAGCAATCGCTATAAAAGATGGGAAAATTATTGCTATCGGTTCTAATGAAGATATTTTGAAATATAAACATGAATCGACTAAAGAGATTGACGCTGATAATCAATTTGTTATGCCAGGTTTGATTGATGGTCACGCTCATTTTTCCAGTTTAGGAAATAGCTTAATGCAATTGAGATTATCGTCTACTAAAAATTGGTCAGAAATTATTAAAGTAGTAAAAGATAAAATTGAAAAATCTGAAAATGATATTTGGATAACTGGTCAAGGTTGGCATCAAGAAAAATGGAATGAGCCAGTTGAAAATGCAACAGAAGGTTATCCAAGTCATGAAGCATTAAGTGCTGTTTCGCCCAATAATCCTGTCTTTTTATCTCATGCAAGTGGACACGCTGTTTTTGCCAATGCAAAAGCGATGGAAATTGCAGGTATTACCGATGAAACTCCTGATCCAGAAGGTGGAAAAATCGTAAGAGATAAAGATGGAAAAGCAATTGGTGTTTTTATCGAAACGGCAGAAGCATTAATTACTAAAAAATATAATGACTATAAAAATCAATTAAGTGAAGAAGAACGTCACAAAGAATGGCTTCACAAAATAGATTTGGCAGAAACTGAATGTTTGCAAAAAGGATTGACATCTTTTCAAGATGCAGGTTCGTTTTTTGAAGAAATTGCTTGGTATGAAGCATTGGCGAAAGCTGGAGAATTAGATATTCGACTTTGGGCAATGATTTCTTCTGAAGAAGTTATTGATGATAAAACCTTGGCTGGTTTTCCTAAGATTGGTATTGGAAATCATTTTTTTACCTGTCGTGCTATCAAAGGTTATGCTGATGGTGCGTTGGGTTCGAGAGGTGCTTGGCTCTTAAAATCGTATGAAGATAAACCAAATCACTTTGGGGAAAATATTACGCCTTTAGCCGATTTAAAATCGAATGCTGATTTTGCAGCAAAGTTTGGTTTACAGATGTGTATTCATGCTATTGGTGATAAGGCAAATCGTGAAATTTTGAATATATATGAAGATATTTTTGCAAAACATAAAAATGCAAATAATTGGAGGTGGAGAATAGAACACGCTCAACATGTGAATATTAATGATATTCCGAGGTTTGCAAAGTTAGGTATAATTCCTTCGATGCAATCGGTTCACTGTACTTCTGACGCTATATTTGTTCCGACTCGTTTAGGAAAATTACGTGCTGCTCAAGAATCGTATGCATGGCGAAAATTTATAGAAAATGGTTCTATCATTGTAAATGGAACAGATTCGCCTGTCGAAGATGTTGATCCAATTAAAAATTTTTATGCTGCGGTTACTCGTAAAATCAGTGGGACAAATGATAGTTTTTATCCTGAACACTGTATGACACGACTCGAAGCCTTAAAATCATTAACCATAAATAATGCGTATGGCGGATTTGAAGAACAATTCAAAGGAAGTTTGGAAGTCAAAAAATATGCAGACATTGTTATTCTATCGAATGATTTGTTAAAGTGCGATGAGGAAGATATTATAACAACACAGGTACTTTATACGATTGTAAATGGTGAGGTGAAATATCAAAAAATTAAGAATTGATGACTCTTTGACAATTTTTGCCAGTAACGGCTGTCTTTAGCTACTATCATGAAATTGTTTATGGCAGCTAAAGACAACTGCTACGTAAATGACAAAACTTATCAGATTACAAAATCGTAAATCAATTCGTCTGTTACAAGTAATAATTTTGCAATTAGAAATCAATAAAATTCGACCTTATTCCTTTTTAAAATTACATTGATTAATTATAATTCTAATAATCAACCATTTATAAATAACACCATTCACCATATTAATATTTAGAATAATTCTAAGCTAATAAATACGGACAACTTCTCTGTTTCATCTTGTTTTAATATGTGAAGTAGCGTAATTTCGCAGCAAACCTATAAGGAAATTATTAATAATAATATGAAAAGAGAAACATCTGCACAGTTATTTGAAGAAGCAAAGAAATATTTTCCAGGTGGTGTAAACTCACCTGTTAGAGCATTCAAATCTGTTTCGGGACCACCATTATTTATAAAAAGAGGTGAAGGAAGTAGATTTTATGATGAGGATGATAATGAGTTTATAGATTTTTGTTGTTCCTGGGGACCTTTAATCTTAGGACACAGAAATCGCCAAATAGAAGAAGAAGTTATTGCAACTGTAAGAAACGGCACATCATTCGGTACACCGACTAAGTTAGGAAATCAGTTGGGAAAATTGATTGTTGAAAATAATCAATATATCGAAAAAATGCGTTTTGTAAGTTCAGGAACAGAAGCAGTGATGTCTGCGATTCGATTGGCAAGAGGTGTAACTGGTCGCAACAAAATCATTAAGTTTGAAGGTTGTTATCATGGACATGTTGATTCACTTTTGGTAAAAGCTGGTTCAGGTTTGGCGACATTTGGAGTCAGTACATCTAAAGGCGTTCCGGAGTCATTTGTAAAAGAAACCATTGTTGTGCCTTTGGATAATCGTGAAGTATTAGAGAATACTTTGAAAGAACACAGCGATGATACAGCGTGTATCATTATTGAGCCAGTTCCTGCAAATAATGGCTTGTTATTACAAGATAAATCGTACTTAGAGTTTTTAAGAGAAGTATGTGATAAATACAATGTCTTATTGATTTTCGACGAAGTTATTTCTGGTTTTAGAGTTGGTTATGAAGGTGCAGCTGGTTATTATGGCATTCAGCCTGATATTATCACTTATGGAAAAATCATCGGTGGCGGAATGCCTGTTGGTGCTTATGCTGCAAGTGCCAAAATCATGAGTCATATTGCTCCCGAAGGAGCAGTTTATCAAGCTGGAACTTTATCTGCAAATCCTGTTGCGATGGCTGCTGGTTATGCGGCTTGTAAACAATTAGTTCAGCCAGGTTTTTATGAAGCGATGGAAGCTAAGACGAAAAAATTCGTTGATGGTATTCAAGCATATTGTGATGAAAAAGGTTATGCCGTTTCGATGGTTACGATTGGTTCTATTTTCTGGATTGCATTTGGCAAAGAACGAATCACACGAGCGGATCAAATTGATGTTGCATCAATGGATAAATTCAAAATTTTACATCATGAATTATTACAACGAGGGTTATATTTAGGGCCTTCAGGTTATGAAGTTGGATTCGTATCTGCCGCACACACGGAGGCTGATTTAGCGGAAGCGACAACAAAAATATGTGATGCTTTTGATATTGTATTTTGTATTTAAATAATGTTGAAGTAAATCAAACGCTTAATATCAAATGAGCTAAAATAGTTAAGGCGATAATTCTTGAATTATCGCCTTATTAATAGACATTATTCTAAATAATTTAATCTTTATAAAACATCCATTTTCCTAATTCTTTCAACGTAACTTTCTTACCGTATAATAAAATTCCAACACGATAAATTCTACCTGAAAGCCAAGTAAAGAACGCCACAGAAGCGACCATCACGACCATTGAGGCGACAATCTCCCAAACAGGCGGATTAAACGGCAATCGTGCAGGCATTACAATCGGTGAGAATAATGGAAATATAGACGAGAAAGTCGCTAAGCCACTTGTCGGATTTTCAATCACTGCGATTGCAATATAAATTGCTAAAATCACAGGTAAAGTAATCGGTAAAGTCAAGGATTGACTTTCGCCTAAATCATCGCCAATAGCTGAACCAACTGCTGCAAACATCGAAGAATAAATGAAATATCCACCTAAAAAGTAAAAAATGAACATTGGTAAAATTAATCCCCAATTTTGAGATTTTACATTCTCAATAACCATTGCCATTTGATACATCATATCTTCTGACTCTGCTGTACTCAATTGTGAAGATTGCATCGCATCAGGGTCAATCGGAATCACCAAACCTACAACAAGATTTAGTGTCGGAATCAATATTGCCCAAATCAAAATCTGTGTTAATCCTACTCCACCGACACCGATAATCTTACCCAACATCAACTGAAAAGGCTTCACAGACGAAATCATCACTTCAACAATACGATTCATTTTTTCTTCCATCACAGAACGCATCACCATCGAACCATAAATAAACAACACTAAATAAATAGTGAAACCCATTATCATTCCCATTGCCGTAGCAATATCCGCACTATTTGTTTTATCTTCTTCTGCCAATTCACCAGAATCTGTCACTGACAAACCAACTTCTTCTAATGCAATATCGGTATTAAAACTTTCTAAAACAGCTCGATTGATTTGTGAGCTATCAATTTTTATTTCCCGAATTTTATCTGCCAGTTCTCGTTGAATAAATTCTTTTGTCGTAATCGAAATTTGGTCTTCTGAATAATATTTAACTCGAACTTCTGTCTGTTTTAAATTATTTACTTCTGGCAAATACAAAACACCATCGTAACCTTCTTCTTGATACGTTTTCTTTAAATTATCCAATGATTCTTTAGAAACATCAAAGTAAACCTTTTTTGTATCTTTTAATTTGATTTCTAATCCTGAATCATTAACCACAGCGATTTTGCTTTGATTAGATGAATAGCTAAAAATCAATGCAACAACAACAATAAATGCAATAATTGCAAACGGAACTAACAGCGTTGTTAATAAAAACGAACGCTTTTTTACTCTCGTGAGATATTCTCTCTTTATGATTAACCAAAGTTTATTCATGGTTTATTTTTGAATTGATAATTGAAAATGAAAAATTGAAAATTAGGCAATTTATAATTAAATCTAATTAAAAAAGTAAACCGTATAAATGCTTTTCATATCACTAACTGTTTACTATAAATTGCCTACTACTTTCCTTCTACTTGCTTAATAAATATCTCATTTAAAGAAGGTAATATTTCGTTGAATCCATTGATATACACACCATTTCGCATTAAATAATTTAATAACTCATTAGATGCTTTATCATGTTCTACTTTAACAGTCAATCGATTATTTTCATTTTTCAATATTCGATAACTATCATTTGCTTCATCTTCAAGTGCTAAAGATTCAGGTAATTCACCATTATAATTTATTTGGAATAAATGCTCTTTGAATTGTTGTTTAATATCATGAACATCACCTTGCAACACATTTTGCCCTTGATTAATCAATACGATTTTTTCACAAATTTGCTCTACTTGTTCCATTCGGTGCGTTGAGAAAATAATACTTGTACCTTGACGATTCAATTCTGCAATTTCATCTTTTATCAAGTTTGTATTAATCGGATCTAAACCAGAGAAAGGTTCATCTAAAATCAATAATTTAGGTTTGTGTACAACAGTTGCGATAAACTGAATTTTTTGTTGCATACCTTTTGAGAGTTCTTCAATCTTTTTGTCCCACCAATCTGTGATTTGTAATCGATCAAACCAGTAATTGATTTCACGCTTTGCATCTTTGTACGACAAATCTTTCAATTGTGCCAAATACAAAAGATGTTCACCAACCTTCATTTTTTTATACAAACCTCTTTCTTCGGGCATATAACCAATTTGTGAAGGATGACGACTATTTAGTTTTTCTCCATCCAGAATAACTGAACCACTATCGGCACGAGTAATCGTTGTAATAATTCTGATTAAAGAAGTTTTTCCTGCACCATTTGGTCCAAGCAATCCAAAAATTGAACCTTTTGGTACATTAAAGCTAACATCGTTTACCGCTGTGTGTTTTTGATAGGTTTTTACAACGTTATTGAGTTCGAGTACATTCATATTTATTGATTCTGGTTTTAATTCGTTGTTGACTATTTACAATAATCTGAATATTATTAATAGCAATAATTTGAAGTTTGTTGATTTTTATGAAAAAAAATTTAGAACTTTTTTATAAAAATAAAGTGTTTCACAACTATCTTTTCAAATATGTTTGAGAACAAATGTCGTTTTTAATAATATTTTGGTGCATTTTATTCGACAAAAATAGGCTTTTGCTTGATTTGTAAAATGAAAAAAGGGTTACTTCTGTTAGAAGTAACCCTTTTTTATTATTTTTTTATGTAAATGTGATACTTTGGTAAACAATTTGTCTTAGATTTGTCGTACTTGTTAAATGTGTATTTTAAGATTAGCAAGGACTTTTGGAGTGTTTTTCCTCACCATATAACATCCTCGTCCTTGCTACTTTCATACTCTTACCTTAATTCAAAAATTGCATTACCTAATAATTATTTATTACAGCGATTTCTCACCTTTCTAATTTTCTACTTATTTACTTTTAAATAAATCTATAATCATTTCTCTTTGATTACATCACAAATATGCAGTTAAAAAAAGGTCAAAAAAAGTACATTTATACGGCATTGTACTACTTAAACAGGTACAAACTTAAAGTGTAAATTATTGTTAATCAACAAATTAACATAAAAAATAAATTTTGATTTGTACGAGACTTTTATCACTACAATTACTTATTATAAAAAATGTTTGCTGCATAAAAAAGTCCTTTATTGAATATTCAATAAAGGACTTTTGCTTGTTAAAAGAAATCAGATTAAAATTCAAATTTATATCCAATTCCTTTTATTGTTCTAATATAATCATCACCTATTTTCTCACGTACTTTACGAATATGAACATCAATCGTACGATTTCCAACAATCACATCTGTTCCCCAAACTTTATTAAAAATCTCATCTCTCGAAAAAACTTTCCCTGGTTTTGAAGCCAACAAACATAATAATTCAAACTCTTTTTTGGCTAAAGTAATCGCATTATCATTTTTATAAACCAGTACTTTTTCTTTATCAATAATCAAATCTGCCACTTTGACAATCACTTCATTATCTTCTGCCTCTTTAGAAGTTCCTACTCGACGCAACAAAGCACCTACTCTACTCACCAAAACCCTTGGTCGAATCGGTTTTGTGATATAATCATCGCCACCAACTTCAAAGCCTGCAATTTGTGAGTAATCTTCACTTCGTGCCGTTAAAAAAGCAATAATCGTACTTTTGAATTGAGGCTTTAAACGAAGTTCTCTACATACTTCAACACCATCTAAACCAGGCATCATAATATCCAAAATAATTAAATGTGGATTATGTTTTTCTGCTTCTTTGATAGCATCATAACCATTATTCGCTGTAAATACTTGATAATTTTCTCTTATTAAATTGTACTCGATGAATTCCAAAATATCGGGTTCATCATCCACTAATAATATTTTAATGTCCTCGTTTTTCATAAAAATGATATTTTTCTAATATTGCAGCAATATAGAAGGAAGTTATTAGGATTATAACGAATATAGGTTTAAGGAATTGTTAAGTTTAGTTTAAGTCATTTGAGTAGTCTTATAGTTTGAATAGCTCTAAGTCGTAAAAACGGCTTAAACTACTCAAACCACAGAACTACTCAAACTAAATTCTATTTCCAATTAGCATAAATACCTTTCAACTGACCATTCGTTTCCCAATCAATAATTTCAGTCAATTCAGCAGTTACTTTTGCTAAAGCTATTTTTACTTTTTCTAATTCGGCATTAACTTCACCTTCTTTAGTTTCTTCCTTTGAAAGTGCTTCTATACCAGATTCAAAATATTTTTTCAAACCATAAACGGTTCTTGTTGTCGCATAACGTTGCCACAAAGAAGCCTCTTCGTTCATAGAAGTTGCTTTTAACTTTGTAATAGCCGCTACTTTCGTTTCATCATCTGCCTGAATCAATAATTTATCATAGTTTTTCATAAAATCACTGATTTGGAAACCATTGATTTTTGTCCAAGTATTCTCAAAATATTCTAATTTTGAAACATCGCCTAAAGTTGCATATGTATTTCCAACTGCTCCTAAGATTGTTGCATTTTCTTCTTTTTCCATTTTTTCAGCATACGCTTTCGCTGAATTAACATCCAAAGCCGTCAATCCTTTCAATCCTGAAGCAATCACTGGATAAGCCAAATCTTTATCAATTCCTTTCTTCAATGTTGGTATAAAAGCCTCATTTTTAGACGCACCTAATTTTTCCATTGCTTCTGCACGTACTGCCGAGTGAGCATCATTTACTGCCAAATCTGCCATTTTATCGCCAACAACTGCGGTTTGAACGGCTTTCGCACGTAAATACCAATGCGAATCATTCAATGCTGACGCAAATACTGCTTTCGCTTCATCAGATTCTTCTGACTCTAAGCCCGATAATGCCTCATAACGGCTCTTAAAATTGTTCGCATTATTATATTGAAATACTAACTGTTCTGGTGTTTTCTCATGTTTAATTGTACCAACTAAGATTTTATCTGCATCAACATTAACTAACTTTGGTGCAGTTGCTGCATCAAACTCAAACACTTGCTTACGCTTGTTAATCAATACTTTATGACGAGTAGGCTTATCATTTTCATAAACATCAATTGCTATTGGTAATTGATAAATCGGTTCGTTTTGTTCAGCATCTTGTGTTTGACTGATTGTTAATACGACTTTTTGATTCGTTGCATCATACTCTTGCGATACTTCTAACTCAGGATGTCCAGTCGCAAAAAACCATTGATTAAAGAACCAGTTTAAATCCTGACCTGTAATTTCTTCAAATGACAAACGTAAATCGTGTGCTTCAACAGCCGTAAACTCATTTGTTTTCAAATAATGTTGTAAAGCAGCAAAAAACGCTTCATCACCAACATAATTTCTCAATGAATGCAAAATACAACCACCTTTGTTATAAGAATGTGCGTCGAAAGTTTGTTCTTTATCTTTATAATCAAAATAAATCAAATCGTGTGTTGAAGTACGAGCTTGAGCCAAATAACCATTCAATTCATTCATCAAATGATAATCACCTTCTTCTTTTCCATGCTTCTTCTCCATCCATAAGTATTCGCCATAATTAGCAAATGACTCATTCATTGGTAAGTTTGCCCAACTTTCACAAGTCACCAAATCACCAAACCAGTGATGTACCAATTCGTGTGCAACGATACGTTCATTGTTTTTTTCATCAATCAATTCACGTTCTGTACCATGCATAAACTCACCGAAAATAACACCAGTTGTATTTTCCATTGCACCAGATACATAATCACGAACAACAACTTGAGAATATTTTTGCCAAGGATAATCATAACCATATAATTCAGAATAAAAATCTAACATTTCTAACGTATAAGGAAAAATACGTTTTGCATATTGCTCATATTTTTTTTCTACATAATAAGCAACTTCTTTTCCTCTCCATTCTTCTTTCACAACTGCAAAATCACCGATTGCTAACATAAATAAATAAGGTGCATGCGGCATATCCATCACCCAATAATCCGAACGAGTTCCATCGCCATTTGATTTTGATGATTTTAAAACACCATTTGATAAGGTTTCAAAATCTTCACGAATTGTCACCGTGATTTCTTGCGTACAACGTTCATTCGGTTTGTCAATTGTTGGAAACCAAGCAGAATTTGATTCTGTTTCTCCTTGTGTCCATATTTGAGTTGGTTTATTTGGCGTTTCACCTTTCGGATTGATGAAGTATAAGCCTTTATCTTGTGTAATTGCAGCACTTCCTCCGACTGTACGTTCGTTTGGTTTCGCTGTATATTCAATATATAAAGTATATTTTTCTTTTGGTTGATACTCTTTATCTAATTGAATCATCAACATATCATCTTTATAATCATACGTCAAAGCTGTTCCATTTTTCAATTCTACTTTATGAATATCAAAACCTTTTGCATCTAAAGTAACCGTTTTTGTAGGATAGAAATAAGGTTCTAAATCCAAAGTCGCTTTACCCAGAACGTGTTGCTTATCAAAATCAAAACGAACATCTAATTTAGTATGGATTAAGTCATTTGTCCGAGTGTAAGAAGGATTGTATGTCGGTAATTTGTATGTACGAGGAGCAGAAACAACCAACTCGTCTAAGGTACGTTCTTCGATTTCTACTACGACAGGTTCATTTTCTTCCAGTGTTTCTGTAACTTTTGGCGTACAAGCAGAAATCATCAAAGCTATCAGTGACAGCCATAAAAAATTTGTGTATTTCATATTTTTTGTTGAATTAATAAGATATTGTAATATCATGTAAGTCAATGATTTATCATTTTTTTAATATTATTTTTTAGTAAAATCACTTGATTTTTTACAAATGTAATGGATTTAAAAGATTACAACCTTTTTGTTTCTAAGTTTTCATTGTTTTTAGCAAAAACTTAATAAATCACTTTAAAAATTGACATTAGACAAGCAAATGAAAATGGTATCAATCGAATTTGAAACGTCGAAAATAATTCAGTCGAAAATAGAAATTGTTAAATTTATTCTTACAATATGTCTTATACAAAAGACATTCAAGATTTAAGGTTTTTCAGGATTCCATCCAATAAACACTAAAAAAGCATCACTTGGTTTAACTTTATATTTTAGGACATAATGCTCTGCAAATCCTTCTGGCCACAACCAATTTTCGTGATAGTATTCATGGCTTCCAACCTGTGAGTTATCAAATCTACTCTGTGAATAGCCTCTAAATCCCTCTTTTTTACATTCTTTCTCCTTTTCCTTTATTAATTTGAATATGCTTTCTGCTTCTGATTCAGATAATTGATTTGGCTTAGGTTTTTTATATTGAGGTGTATATGAAGAGTGCCAATATCCTTCTATTCTCATTCCATCTCTATAATTCACGGATTCTTTTTGGACAATAACAACACCATCAATTGCTTTAATAGCAAGAGCTTCTACATTATGAAATTCAACCTCAATTAAGGCTTCATAATTTCCATATCGTGAAAAAAACTTATTTCCTCTGATTTTACCTTTAACCTCTAATTGAGGTATCGGTTGATTTGATTCTAATACTTTAAAGGCTTCTCCTCCGTAGTAATTTTCGTAATCATATATATCTTGAAAAATCCATCCTGATTTGACCACATTCAAATTTTCGATAAAAGTATTAATTGTGTATTTGGGTTCTTCCATCATGACATTTTTTTATTAAGCAATAAATTTCATTCAAATCGCTCAAACCATTCGATAACCAATGGAAAAACATCCGTCGGACAAGCTTTATGAATCAATATATTATTATGATCATAATCAACTTCGTTTCCATATTTTTTTCCTAATACAACTACTTCACTTGTATCTTGAATCTTTAATTCATTCATAAACAATTCAGAATCTTGTTTTGCACCTAAAGCATAATCTTTCACACCAGTTAAGAATCTTGAAGGTGGTAAATTGACATTTTCAATTTGTTTTGTATAATCAAAACCATCTTCATCATCCATCCATTTATCGTTTTTAAACCATTTGTTAATTTGATGATAAAACTTTTTCGGTTCGTTTTCACTACCAAATTTAAATATTTTAGAAGGCATAAATCCATAGACTTTCGTCAAAATATTGCCCAAAAAATACCAAGCAAAAGCGATTTTATAAACCCATTCCCAATTACGAACTGTTATTCTACGTTTCACACCAAAATGACACATCGACAAAATATTTTCTTGATTTGGAAAACGCAACAAATGAGCATATTGCAATGTTCCGCCCCAAGAATGTCCAATCCAATGTTGTGGTTGATCGCCTTTTATTGTTCTGATTTTTTTTAAGAATAATGGAATTTCAATCGTTATTGCTTCCGTTTGTCCGTGTATAGAACCTCGATTAACAGTTGGTTTACTTTGTCCTTTTCCACTCAAATCTGGAATAAACACATCATAACCTTGACTTGCTAAAAACGGTGCTAAACCTTTTCCTGATTTGGAATAATAAATTCGTCCATCTTCTACACTTCCGTGTATCAAAAAAACGGTAATTCCATTTGGGTTTTGGAAAATTCGTTTAAGGTGTAAGGTTTCTCTATTGTGTTTTAAATAATAAGATTCTTCGTGTAGTTGTTTCTTAGACATTTTAGGTTGATTTTTGTATAAAGTAGTAGCTGCCTTTAGCTGCCGTATAAAGATAGAATGAAAAAATTACATTCTCAAAACGGCAGCTAAAGACAGCCGCTACTATTCTAAAACTTCAAATCCAAACCTAAAAAGTAATGTCTTCCTGCTTGAGGATATAAACCAACAAATTGGTCAATATTTCCACCAAAATTATAGCGATAAATCCAAGCATTCGATTCGTACAATTGATTGAAAACGTTACGAGTCAAAAATGTCAAACGAATATTTTTTGCCCAGTCTTGCTTCAAACCTAAAGCCAAGCGAATATCTGTTGTTGCGAAAGCATCTAAAGAAGAAGTTTCTAAACTGGTATTATCAATAAATTGTTGACCAACGTATTTTTCCATAAAAGCAATTTCTGTACTAATCACATCATTCTCAAAAGGCGTAAAAATCACTTCTGCTGCTGCAATTAGATTTGGAGAAAATGCAATATCTGTATTTCCGTGATTGATGGTAATTTGTTGTTCCCAATTGTCCCAATCGTCCACATATTCTACAAAATCAATGATTTTGTTTTGACTGAATGTTGCATTTGCCTGAACTTCTAACCAATTCACTAATTTCATTCCACCAACTAATTCCAAACCTAAACGATACGAATTATCAACATTTGTACGAATTGCACCACCAACATCATTAATTTGACCTGTCAATACCAACTGATTATCATAAGCCATATAATATACGTTGGTATTGAACGAAAATTTGTCGAAAGACAAACGATTACCTAATTCAAAATCATGTAAACGCTCTGAAGTCGGAACAGCATCTGTTGGAGCATCTGTGAAATCACCACGATTTGGCTCACGATTCGCCATTGCGTAAGAAAAGTAGAAATCAACATTATCATTTTGTTGAAATGTCAAACCAGCTTTTGGATTTAAGAAATTAAAAGCATGAGATTGTGTTACATCACGTTTGTCATTATCAATTCCTGTAATATTATGATTCACATAACGATATTGTACATCAGCAAAAGCATTCAATTTTTCCGTTAATTGATAATTTACTTTCGTATAAATATTTCCATCGAGTTTTTCTCCAACTCCATAATAATATTTAGGAGCTAAACCTTCTACTTCATCATTATTTGTAGCATATTCTGCCCAAATTACTTCTCCAAAATGATCACCGACATAATTATTCAATGCACCACCAACGATTAAGTTTAATTTATCATCTGGTGTGTACGTATAAGAAGTTGTTACACCATAGAAGTGATTATCCAACCAACGACGACGCACCAAATCCGTCAATGCACTATCTGTAAATGCTGTTAAGTTGTAATAATCTGCTTCTTCATCTGCTTTATACTCTTCATAGTATCCCTTTCCACGAGTATAATGCAATGCTGAACTCCAAAAACCTTTATCAAATTGACGTTTGTACAATAATTGATAATACGTTTGTTGATAATTATCAACTTGATCTTCGTAAGGTTCGCCATCACGTTCTGTTCCAGCTTCATTAAAAGTTCTATCTGTTTCTATCGTGAAAGGATCAATTCCGTACCAAGCCTGATAAGTTCTTTCTTTTCCATGAAAATTGATAAACTCCAAAGAGTTTTTATCATCAATATAACTTGCTGATAAATAATATGACCACAAATCAGAAGTTGCTCTGTCAATGTAACCATCAGACTGAATGATTGATGCACGACCGTTGATATTGAAATTGCCTTTTAAACCTGAATCAAAACTCACATTAGAACGTAACGTACCAAAAGAACCAATTCCTGCATCAATTCCAACGAAAGATTCTGCTTTTGTTCTATCCGTTTCCAAGTTGATTGTTCCACCGAACGCACCAGCTCCGTTTGTAGAAGTTCCAACGCCACGCTGAATCTGAATACTTCCAGCCGAAGAAGCAATATCTGGCAAATTCACCCAAAAAACACCTTGTGATTCCGCATCATTAACAGGAATTCCGTTGATTGTTACATTGATACGAGAAGGATCTGTTCCTCTGATTCGGATTCCAGTGTAACCAACTCCATGACCAGCATCAGAAGTCACTACAGTTGAAGGTGTCATTTGTAATAAATACGGCACATCTTGCCCCAAATTATTCGCTTCCAGTTCTTCCTTACTCATGTCATAGTAAGTCATTGGCGTCAATTCTGTTGCTCGTAAAGCATTCGCTCGAACAACTGGCAAAATCTGAATATCGTTAGCAATAGAATTTAATTCAAAATTTAATTTCACATTACTGTTTCTAATAACAACAGTTTCCTTGGCAGATTCATAGCCAACATAAGAAACCAAAACGGTATAACTACCAGGCGATAAATCTTGAATCGTAAAATTACCATAGACATTAGTAGAAGCACCTTTTGAGTTTTCCTCAATCACTACATTTGCTCCAACTAACACTTCACTTGTTCCAGCATGATACACCGAACCGGTAATTGAATATTGTCCAAACATAGACACAGACAACATTACACACAAAGCTGTAAATACAACTTGTTTCATGATTTCAACAATTTTGAAAATAAATTGAAAAATTTGGAGTGCAAAATAGTCAGTAATAGACAGGAATCCGTGAATAGAAATTCACTGATTATTAAAACAATTAAGACAATTGTTTAATCTGAGAAGTGTTTAATTACTAATTAATATCTCATAATTAATAATTAAAAAAGTAATGTTCCTTACCAGAATTACCTGGCCAGGTTCCCGATATTTGATTTACTTTTGAATCAAACACACATGAGTATAATCTCAGCCTGTTAGTTGTCACTAACTTAGCACCCCATTTACGCCCGCAAAATTACATTACAAAAGTTGAAAATTGTAATCCTTTAAAAAAAAACATCAAAATACTGTTTATCCTGTTCAAACAGACTTATTTTTACACTTGTAGAAATCAAACTTTATGAATAAGACAATTATATATTTTTACACCTTTTTTTGTTACTTCTTAACAACTGTGGTTTTGCTATATTTTGTTGGGTTTTATCAAAATATATTTGTACCAAAACAGATTAGTTTAAATGGAGCGAAAATGATAAATAGCTTAGATGTTATTTGGAATTTTTCTTTGATTCTACTTTTTGGAATTCAGCATAGCATAATGGCTCGAGATTGGTTCAAAAAATGGTGGAAAAACGTAATTCCCGCAACGGTAGAACGAGTTACTTACTTACTTTTTTCAAGTATTGTTTTAGGAATTATCATTCTGTTTTGGCAACCTATTAATATTGTTATTTGGGATTTGCAAGGTTCTTCGATTGCTGTATTTATAACAGGTTTGAGTATTTTGGGATTAGTTATTATTGCGATAAGCGTTTTATCATTAAGTGCAGCAGACTTTAGTGGTTGGCAACAAGTTCGGGCTTCCAATGATAATTATGAGTCTATTTTCCAAACACCATTATTATATAAATTTGTTCGTCATCCGATTTATTTTGGATTTTTAATATCTTTTTGGGCAACACCTTATTTGACCCTTGGCCATTTATTTTTTGCTTTTCTAATGTCCGCTTATATTTATATTGGTGCAGTATTAGAAGAACGAAATTTAGTGGAAAGATTTGGTATTGAATATCGCATATATCAGCAAGAAGTAGCTATGTTAATACCTTTTTTTAAATTTCCATTTTGATAAATTCATAAACAACAAGTAAACATTAAATATTTTTCATACGTTTGTTTGAACGTATAAGCAATTAATAACTTTTAAAAACAAAAATTAGAAATGATGAAAAAGATTTTTCTTTTAGCAATGATGGTTTTCGCATTGAATAGTGTTGATGCACAATTATTAAAATATGGACTTCGTGTAGGAGGAGGAACAACCTCAATAGATGCAACACCTCAAGATATATTTAGTCCTTCAGATAGTTTATTGATGACTTTAGGAAGTTCACACTTTGGTTTTCATGTTGGTGGTTTCGCTCGTGTAACCGTTAAAAATTTATTCTTTCAGCCAGAAGTCTTATTTAATACTCGTGGTCATGATTATACGGTTTATGACACGGATGGTAATATTCAAGAGGTATTAGAAGATCGTTTTAGCACTTTAGATATTCCTTTAATTATTGGCTATAAGTTTTCTTCGTTACGTTTTCAAGCTGGACCTGTTGGTTCAATGACATTGACAAATGCTAATGACTTAGTCGATTACTTTCAAGAACAAGAAGATTTAGTGAGTACACTACAAGGCTTTAATTGGGGATGGCAAGTAGGTTTAGGTTTAGATATTTCTAAGTTTATGATTGACATCAAATACGAAGGCAATTTTCAACCTGTCGGAAATGGTATCACAATAGATGGTAATACTTATGACTTCGATGGTCGTGCAAATCGCTTTATTGTTACTTTCGGTTATTCTTTTTAAATGTAGTTTTTTAGTTTAAGTAGTTTCAGTAGTTTTTTAGTTTCAGTAGTTCGTAAGAACTACCAAAACTACTTAAACTACTTAAACTACTTAAACTATAAACCCCTCAAACCACCTTCATGTTCTACGAATTTAAAGGCTTCAAGCCAGTTGTTCACGAATCCGCTTATGTTCATCCTCAAGCAGTTGTTACTGGCAATGTTATTATTGGTAAAGATGTTTATATCGGCCCTTGTGCTGTGATTCGAGGTGATTGGGGCGGAATTGTTATTGAAGACGGTTGTAATGTACAAGAAAACTGTACAATTCATATGTTTCCTGGCGTAACCGTTCGATTAAAAGAATCCGCTCACATTGGTCACGGAGCAGTGATTCATGGTGCAACAATCGGTCGAAATGTCTTAATCGGAATGAACGCTGTAATTATGGACAGAGTTGAAATTGGTGATGAAAGTATTATCGGTGCATTGGCTTTTGTAAAAGCAGATACTATCATTCCGTCTCGAAGTTTGGTCGTTGGAAGTCCTGCAAAAATTATTCGTAAAGTCACGGATGATATGATAAAATGGAAAACAAAAGGAACAGAATTGTATCAACAATTACCATCTGAATTATACAATACTTTAAAGCCTTGTACACCTTTGAGAGAAATTCCCAAAAATCAACCCAAACAAGATATTTTATTTGAAACTTGGAATCAAGTTAAGAAGAGTTGATAATATTATAAATCAATATTTCAAAATATTATTTAATTCAAGTTGCAGATTAGTATTGAGATAAAAATAACTATACATTCTTGACTTGCCTTTTTTATCAATAATTTCGTTGATCCCGAGGACTCGGGACGCCGAAGCAAAGGCTTCGACTGCGTTTTTCGCCTTATTCTTGACAAAAAATCCTGCGTC
>JBGCFH010000278.1:0-14198 GCA_045106825.1 Saprospiraceae bacterium
TTTTCGCCCATTTTAGCTGTAAAAAACAGTCATTTATCCCGATAAATTCCTATTTCTTACAGCTAAACTGAACAAAAAATCTTAATCCATTCTTTGTCAAGTTTATTATTGACTCTTCACTAATCATCTTTTCCTACTTTAAATAAAAACTCTTTTTCTTCGTCTGTCAAGTTGTTGTAACCGCCTTCTCTTTTGATTTTATCTAATATAGCATCAACTCTCGCTTGACGTTCATCTTTCGATAAGCTATCTGCATGAGGTTGTTGTCTTTTTGTCGCTTTGGTTTTAGTTTTTACTTTATTAGGATTTCTATAGATGACTTTTGGTTTTGGCCTACGAGAGAATGTATCTTGAAACCAGTTCACTATTTTATCAAAAATAGTATTGAATCGTTCTGTCCAATCATTGCCATTTTGCATCTGTCGTGCTAAGAAATAACCCATTGCTAAACCTCCTAAATGAGCAAAAACACCTCCAGTGTTTTCTCCACTTGGAATCGAAATCAAATTGAAAACTATAAAAAACAACGCAACATACATCAACTTTACACCACCGATAAAAAGCAGATGAATCTGAAAATTAGGTGCAGTTGCTGCGGCCATTGCTACGATTCCCATAATTGCTCCAGAAGCACCTAAAGCATAACTACCGATTGGTAAAGAAGTAAGATTAGCACTTACGAAAAATGCTAATGCACCAGCCAAACCACTTAGTACATAAGTCGCCAGAATCTTTCCATTTCCAATGAATTGTTGTAAAATTTGACCAAACCAATATAGAAAAAGCATATTCCACAGAAGATGCATAAATCCATAATGTAGAAACATATTGGTAATAATTGTCCACGGACGTGTAATGACTTCGAATCCACTTTTGGAAATCATAAACCATTCAAGAATACCTTGAATATTCCCTGCTCCAACTGTCCACATTCCCAATTCTAAAAATCTAAAAAATAAGAACGCTCCAATATTAATCAATAACAATCGTGTAATCACATTGCCAGAGTAATATTGTCGCTTCAAATCTTCCCAAATCGTATTTACCATTTTGTATATAGTTTAATTGTGCCGAGCAATCGGCATCCCGAAACCTCGATGATTATACTGTTGAATTGTGTTGAGTTATCAGCATAATTCAACCGTTTAGCAATTTCGTTTAATGTTTTCCAGAACTTCTCCAATACCAAATCATTATCAATCCAAACAATGCACCACCTAAATGTGCAAAGTGTGCAATTCCTGTATTGAAACTTCCAACACCCAAAAATAATTCTATTCCAGCAAATAACATTACAAAATACTTCGCTTTCATCGGAATCGGTGGAATCAGTAATTGAACGATATTATTAGGATAATATACACCATAACCTAACAACAAACCAAATACAGCACCCGAAGCACCAACAACAGCACTATTTCTAATACCAGTATTTCCCAGATAAGTTAATTCAATATAAGAAACTAAAGTATGCAGAATCGCAGCACCAGCAGCTGTAAAGAAATAGTAAACCAAAAACCGTTTTGGTCCCCAAGTCATCTCTAAAATTGGCCCAAACATAAATAAGGCAAACATATTAAAAAACAAATGCGTAAAACTACCATGCATAAACATGTGTGTAATCACTTGATAAGGTTGAAAGTAGGAGTTTGTATAATAATACATATACAACATCTCTCGACTACTGCCAAACGCATTCATAATAAAATCTGCTCCAAGAAACAAGATAATATTGATTATTAATAAATTTTTTACAACAGGTGTAATTTGATTAAATCCCATTTTTTATGTTTTTCTTCATGTTTTGTATTTCAACTAAATACTAATTCTCATGCCTTTATCTTAACTCAAACACACAAATTTAAGTAAGAGTTTAGAAAACCAACGATACAATGCCTTGATTTTCTACAAAATAACTTCAATTGTGGATAAGAATGGATAAAATAAAAACCGCTTTCGAGCATATTGCTCAAAAGCGGTCGTATTTATATCTATTATTACACAATTCTTGTTTAATAATTACTCTTCTGTAGCTTCATCACTTGCCGCTTCGCCCTCAGCACCTGCTTCATTTGCAGTTAAACTAATGCTAATTGTAATTTCGTCTTTTAATGCCTTTTCTTTAACCATTCCTTCTAATGAAGAAGACATAAAGGTGATTCCCCATAATGTACGGTCAAAAGTGAAATCTTCTGTAGAAGCAGTCAATTTACCGTCTTCGATAGAAGTCGTTGTTGTGAAAGTAACGTTATGTGTAGAATCCAACATTGTTAAGTTACCAGAAACTTCATTTCCTTTAACACTTGTGATTTCAAAAGAAGCCGTTGGATATTTTGTGATTTGGAAGAAATCTGCATCTCCTTCATTTCCTTTTGTACCTTGTAAGTGACCTAATAATCCTGCTTTCTTTTTTTCTGGCATCTCATCAGTAACAGTCATATTTGTCATATCAATCGTGAAGTTTCCACCAGTAATCGCTCCATTTTCTACTGCTAATTCGCCATCTTTGATAGCAACAGTTCCTGTGTGAAAATCACCACTGAATTTTTCCCCTCTCCAGTTGATAACACTTGCGTCAGTATCAACAGCATAAGTTCCGCCAACCATTTCAGCTACATCTTGTACTTGTCCTACTTCATCTGCTTCTGTACCAGAACCACATGATACAGCAATCGCTGCTGTAATTAATACAAATCCTAAAAGTTTGATTGTAGTTTTCATAATTTTAATTGTTTAGATTTTTTTAAATTTTAATAAATAATGATATGTAGTTTAAAATTTCAATGTTTAAACATTAAAATTGTTTGAAAGTTCTTGAATCTAATATTTTTATTGATAATAATTTTATTTTAACATTTATCTATTTGAATTGTTGGACATTTATCAAAAAAATGGACAACTTTATCTTTTAAGTATTTTGGTTCTTTGAAAAATCCAGTGGAATAATAAAAAATTGAAATCTATCAAGATTGTTTTTTTTTGTTGACGTGTTGACGTGTTGACGTGTTGACGTGTTGATGTGTTGATGTTATACCAATGTCAACATAAAAAACGAATTCAAATAATTCGTATGTTTATATTTATCACTGGATTTTTCAAAGAACCAGTATCAATAGAAGATACTTATCTTTGATAAAGAAAATCTCAAATATTCGGAATATTAAAAACTAATCACTAAAAATCATGAAAAAACAATTAACATTTTTATTGTTGTTCGCAATCAGTATAACTGCTTTTGCACAAGAAAAACCATACTTTCAACAAGATGTTGCCTACAAAATGGATGTTACACTAAATGATGTAAAACATGAAGTGTATGGAGATATTGCAATTACGTATAAGAACAATTCGCCAGATGCGTTAGACAAAATCTATATGCATCTCTGGCCAAATGCCTACCAAAATGGAACGGCTTTAGCTAATCAGTTTTTGCGTAATAAAGAAACAAAAATGTATTACGCTGAGAATGATAAATTAGGTAAAATAACCAATTTAGACTTCAAAGTCGATGATGCAAAAGTAACATGGATTTATGATGCAAAACATAAAGATATTGCGATTTTGACTTTGGCTAAACCTTTACAACCAGGTGGAACGATTGTAATTTCAACACCTTTTTTAGTTGATATTCCAGCATCATTTTCTCGTTTAGGTCATGTTGGCGAATCGTATCAGATGACACAATGGTATCCAAAACCCGCAGTTTATGACCGATTTGGTTGGCATCCGATGCCTTACTTAAATATGGGAGAATTTTTCTCTGAATTTGGTTCTTTTGATGTAAAAATTACCTTACCAAATAATTATGTTGTCGGTGCAACTGGTGTTTTGCAAAACAAAGAAGAAATCGAATTTTTGAAAGAAAAAACGAATTGGACAAATGAAATTATTGATGACGAAGCATTTGGTAAAAGCACAAAAAATGATTCATTTCCTCCATCATCAAATGAACTAAAAACAATTCAATACAAAGCGGAAAATGTCCATGATTTTGCTTGGTTTGCAGACAAACGTTTCTATGTTCAAAACAGTCAAGTGACATTGAAGTCGGGTGCAAAAGTCGATACTTGGGCAATGTACACGGATTATGAAGCAAGTATATGGACAAAAGCGATTGAATATGTGAATCGTTCGGTATTGTATTATTCTGAACGAGTTGGTGAATATCCTTATCCTCACGCAACTGCTGTACAATCGGCATTAAGTGCTGGTGGCGGAATGGAATATCCGATGATTACGGTTATTGGCCCGAGTGGAACTGGAAAATCATTAGACAATGTGATTACACACGAAGTTGGTCACAACTGGTTTTACGGGATTTTAGGTTCAAATGAGCGTGATTATCCGTGGATGGATGAAGGAATGAACTCTTATTATGAATCGGATTATATGGAAAAATATTACGGAAAAGGTGGTTTAGATATTGGAATTCCTGACCAGGCTTTGGGATTGTTAGATGCAAAAGAGTTGGACTTAGAACAAACTGCTTATGTATGGCAAGCTCGCCAAATGAACAATCAACCGATGAATACAACTTCTGATGAATTGACGATGATTAATTATCAATTGTCGGCTTATTCTATTCCATCAATGATGTTTAAGTATTTGGAAATGTACTTAGGTACAAAAGAATTTAATAAAATTGCTCAAAAATATTATGATGACTGGAAATTCAAACATCCTTATCCTGCTGATGTAAAAGCTCATTTTGAAAAAGAAAGTGGAAAGGATTTAGGTTGGTTTTTTGATGAATTTTTCAATACTCGAAAGTCGATTGATTACGCTTTAGGAAGTGTACAGGTCGATGGCAATACAGCGAAAATTTCCGTTTCCAATCGTGGCGATATTGCTTCGCCAGTTGCGATTTCGGTCGTGAAAGATTCTACGATTTCGACACATTGGTTTGATGGATTTGAAGGGAAGACAACTTTAGAAGTACCAGCAATCGAAGGTGCAACTTATGCGATTGATAATGATGGTGATATGTTGGAAATCAACCGTCGTAATAATTTTCAAAAAACACCTGTAAAAGCAAAATTTTTAATTGGATTAGAAAATCCCAAAAAGAAAACGGTATACTTCGCACCGACTTTGGGTTACAATGCTTATGATGGATTTATGTTGGGTTTAGGGTTTTATAATCGAGTTTTTCCGACAAGAAAGTTTGAATTTGCCTTTACACCAATGTATGGTTTTAATTCAGGAACTGTTGTTGGTTTAGCCGATTTTAAATATCATATTAATAGTGAAAATGGTATTTTTAGAACAACGACTTTAGGTTTAAATGTTCGTTCTTTTAATCAGCGTAAAAATGAAGATGCTGGTTATCATTTGAGATATACTATTTTCAAACCTTCAGTAAGGTTTGAATTGAAACGCCAAGATATTAGTCCAACAAAACAGTTTATTACATTAAGTTATCGAAATATGGCTCAAGAAGGAGCAACATTCGATTCAACAGGAACTTTTGTAGGAAAAGGAACTGGTGTAAGAGATGTCATTGAAGGACGTTATGAATTGACTCGAAATACAGCATTTAGCAAATCAAGCATTACATTTTCCACAATTAGAGATAGTTACTCAAAACTTGGAGCTAATAATACCGTCATTCCTGTAAACCTTGTTCGTTCTACCTTAGAAGCAACTCATAGTATTAAATACAGAAAGAATAAACGTAAAAGTTTTGATATTCGCTTATTTGTAGGAGGTTTCTTATCGCATGATGATAGAGATTTTGGAGCGTTGCCGTTGTCTTTGGTTTCACAAGGTTATAACGATTATTATTATGATAATTTCTACTTTGGAAGAACCGAACAAACAGGATTTTTGGCTCAACAAATTAGCTTAGACCAAGGCGGATTCAAAATGCCTGTTCCACGAGGTACTCAAAATGGTTCAACTAATAGTTTCTTGTTTGCAATGAATTTAAAAACAGATTTACCAATGAATTTGCCATTAAATCTACCATTAAAACCATATTTAGATATAGGTTATTTTAATGAAACTGCTCCTTCGGTGACGAATCCAACCGAGTTTTTTGTTAGTGGAGGTGTTGCTTTAGATTTCTTTGATGGAATATTGGGAATTTATTTTCCGCTATTTGGTACAGATGCTTATATGAATCAACAACCGAATTTTGGTTCACGTATCAGTTTCAATTTAGATTTGAATCGCTTAAATGGCTTTGAAGCCTTGAGAAATATTTCGATGTAACGAGTTGTGGGTTTCGAGTTGCGGGTTACGAGTTTGACGAATTGACGACAGATTTATACTTTTTAAAAACAGTCGTTGAAACGGTCAAACTCGCAACTTGCAACTCGTAACTAAAACCTCCTTTTTACTTTTTCCATATCGACTTTTGTCTTAATCAAAACGCCCAAACCATCTAATTTCGTCATTTTATCATTGGCTTCCGCCAAATCAAAAGTTCTCATATATTTTAGCCAATTCAACAATTCTCGTGTTGCAGGAGAACGTTCGAGTCGCATATCTCTCAATTGATAAAAAATCTGTAAACCAGTTTTCAACAATTCATCATTAATATCAGGATAATGTTTAAGTACAATATTTCGCATCAAATCTTGGTCTGGAAAAGAGATATAATGGTAGATACAACGACCTTTAAAAGCCGTCGGTAATTCTTGCTCACGGTTAGACGTAATCACAATCGCTGGCATATTTTCTTCATCAGTTTCGATAACTTTCCCTGATTCGGGTAGTACAAATCGGCGATGCGACAAAGCATATAATAAATCATTCGGAAACTCCCGAGGTGCTTTGTCGATTTCATCAATTAATAAAACCGCATTTGGTTTTGTGTAAGCTGCTGCACCTGGACCAAGATTAATATAATGATCTAAATTATCGGTACTTCTTCCACCAGTTTCCAGTTTTTGCGATAAGCCTTTTGATTCTCGTTCTGCATTTAAAACCTCAATTTGGGAATCTCGCAAGTATTTTACGTGATCAAATTTGGCAACAAAAGCATCAACTGTACTTTTTGAGCCAACGGGATAAACAAATAAGTCTAAATCTTTATTTTTTGCGTATTGCAATGGTAATTCTGTCTTTCCAGTACCTGGTTCTCCTTCGATGAGTAAAGGCATTCCTAAAACCCTTGCCATATGAAACGCTTGTGCTAACTCTGGGTCACAGAGGTATTTATCCGAACCTGTCCAAATATCTGTATTTGCCATAATTTTATCTATAAATAGTCAAAAGTACATTTTGTAATCGTTTACAAAGGTGAATATTTTAAAGAATTAATCGTAACAATATGTTGTCAACTACGTTTTTTTACATTATAAAAACGTGCAGAAAGAAAAAATACCATTAAGTTTTTAGACACACCATTATAAATAGGATTATTTTTTGTTATACAAATTGTCATATATAACAATCGAACATTACAATTCCAAAATAAGACATTAATATCAAAACAAAAATGAGAGAACTATTTCTTCTAATAATATTCCTGATAAGTACCTATCAAATCGCCGCACAATCTCGTGTGCAGTTTGAAAATATTGGTGTGCAAGAAGGCTTATCGACTATACATGTTAATCAAATTATTCAAGATAAAAAACAGTTTATTTGGATTGCAACAGCCAACGGTTTGAACCGATTTGATGGTATTGATTTTAAAACATTCAAAAATGAAGATGATATTCCACATTCGATTAGTGGCGATAATATCCGATGTGTGTTAGAAGATAGTCGAGGATATATTTGGGCAGGAACATTGAATAGCGGACTCAATCGTTATAATTATCAGACTGGCAAATTCACTCGATTTTTTTTCGACGAAAAAGATAAAACATCAATTAGTAGTAATGAAATTTTGAGTCTATTTGAAGATAGTAAAGGAAGACTTTGGGTTGGGACAGAAAGAGGTTTGAATTTATTTGATCATGAAACCCAAACATTCACTCAGTTTCTGCCAAATTCAAAAAAAGAAAATACACTTAGTGCAAGAGCTGTATTAACAATAGCAGAAGATCATCGAGGTTGGATTTGGTTAGGAACTTGGAGTGGCGGATTGAATCTGATGATTCCAACTTCTAATCCTAAAGTATTTGAGTTTCGTCATTTCAAACGAGGAGAAAAAACAACAGATTTAATAGAAAATCATATTTGGAAAATATTTTTGGATAAAGATAATCGACTTTGGTGTGGAACGTATTCGGGAGGTTTATCGGTAATGTTGCCGAGTACAATCAATGATCCTAAAAAATTCACGCCTACTTTTCAAACTTTCGCTAATTCGAAAGGCGATAAATCTATTCTTTCAGATATTATTTTTGGATTAAATCAAGATAAAAACGGTACAATTTGGGTGGCAACTGTTGATGGTTTGTCATTAGTGAAACCGATTAAAAAAGAAGACAATACGATTGAATTATTGAAACAAGGACATTTTCAGAATAATTTTATGAATAATCGTTCTTTGATGAATAATGAAATGCGTGATATTTTTATTGATAAAAATGGTTTAGTTTGGTGTTCGACCGTTGGTGGAATTAGTAAGTTTGACCAAAATAATGCTTATTTTAAACACTTTTTTCCAGTCAATAATGAAGGACAAGACATTCTTGTTCATTCTTTATTTTCGTATGAAAACGATTTTGTTTATATCGCTTCTCGTGCCGAATATGGATTGATTGAGTACAATCAAAAAACAAATACTTATAAGAATTATCACCTCAAAACGGCTTCTAATATTCAACTTGCACCGATTTCATTTTACAAGACAGATGATGGAGAGATTTGGATTGGAACACACTTAGGTATTGGAAAATTTAATCCGATTACGAAGGCGTTTGTACATTATGAGTTAAAACATCCAAACGAAGAATACTTTATCAATTTACAAGTTCGAAAAATATTTAAAGTTGATAAAAATAAATTATGGTTGGCTACTGGTGCTGGTTTAGCAATATTTCATACTGAGAAAAAAACATTTAATTTTTTGGAAAAAGATGTGAATGGAAAATCTTTTCCAAAGTTAGATGTGAATGATTTATTGTTTAATAGAAACACACTTTGGCTGGCAACTTACAGCGGATTGACTCGAATTGATTTTGAAGACAATGGAGAATTTGAATTCAAAATTTATAAAAATGAAACAGATAACGATAAAAGTATTTGTAGTAATCGAGCGATTAGTTTGGCGAAAGTCGATGGCGAAATATGGATTGGTACAGAAAAAGGATTGAGTTATTACAATACTTATACAGACGATTTTAAAAATTTTTCGACTAAAGATGGATTGAAAAATCCCAATATTATCGCCTTATTAAGTGTTAATAATAAACAATTATGGTTAGCAACTCGAAGTGGTTTAGCGGTCTTGAATCCTAAAACAGAACGATTCGTATATTATGATGAAAAAGATGGAATACAATTAGGCTCATTCTCACAAAACGCTGTTGCTTCTGACGAAAATCAACAATTGTATTTTGGTGGAACAAATGGCTACATTCAGTTTGATGCTAAAGAAATTCAAAAAAATCGCTACGTTCCTCCAATTTATATCACAGGTTTTAATGTTTTTAATAAAGCATTAGCATTAGAGAATGATATTGCAATAACAAAAACCATTACGTTACAACCTGGTCAAAACTATTTTACAATAGATTTTGCGGCATTGAATTTTACACAATCTTCTGATAATATGTATGCTTACAAATTAGAAGGTTTTAATGATGATTGGATTGAATGTGGCACTCAAAAGTCTGTTAGTTTCTCTAATTTAGATGGTGGGAAATATACTTTTCGAGTGAAAGCAATGAATAATGATGGTATTTGGAATGAAGAAGGTATTCAGCTCGAAATCGTTGTGATTCCTCCGTTTTGGCAGCGAACTTGGTTTAAAATAATGCTTATTTTACTACTTTGTGGTTTGCCATTCTTAATGTATTATTCTCGCTTAAATTCTATTCAAAGACAAAAAGAAAAACTTGAAAATCAAGTTAAAGTACGAACGGAAGAAATTCAACATCAGAATATCCAAATTGAAAACTTAGTAAAAGAATTACAAGTTCAAAATAATCAATTAGAAGAAACCGTAAAACAGCGTACAGAAACACTGGAACGCTCAAATTTAGAGTTAATTCGTTCTAATAAAGACTTAGAACAGTTCGCTTATGTTGCATCACATGATTTGCAAGAACCGTTACGAACTATCGGCAGCTTTACGCAATTGTTACAACGACGCTACAAAGATAATATTGATGCTGAAGGACAAATGTATATTAATAAATCTATTGATGGCGTAAAACGAATGTCTGCTTTAATCAAAAATTTATTGAATTATTCTCGATTAGGACGTAGTGATGTAGAATTTCGATCTCAAGCATTACTTTCTATTGTAGAAGAAAAAGTTGAGGATTTAAGTTTGAAAATTCAAGAAAAACAAGCAAAAATTATTATCAAAGAATTACCTGAAAATGTTGTTTGTGAACCAAATCAAATTGGAATTGTGTTTTATAACTTGATTAATAATGCAATTAAGTTTAATCGAAGTGAAGTACCTAAAGTGATAGTAAAATTATATCAAGAAAACGATAATTATTACACTTTTGCAGTAGCAGATAACGGTATCGGGATTAATAAAAATTATAAGTCTAAAGTTTTTGAAATCTTTCACCGATTAAATAATAAGAAAGATTTTGAAGGAAATGGTATTGGTTTAGCATTTTGTAAAAAAATTATTGAACGACATGAAGGAAAGATTTGGTTTGAATCTGAACTTGGAATCGGTACAACTTTTTATTTCACTGTTTATAAACATTTATCTAATCAAAAACATTCACAATTGAAAAAAAGAAGATGATATAGTAAATTTAGACTTCTTAAGTCTGATTTTAAAAATCAAACATTTATTTATTTCATACTTATGGCAATCGCAGGAAACAAATATTGATTCAAATAGTCATCAGGTGAGTATCTTAAACCTTACGAAAAGTCATTTTATAGTCGATTTTCCTACAAAAACTCACCTGATGACTTTTCTTGCGATTGCCATATTTCATATACTTAATCGTGAATACTCAACAAAAATCCTTAAATTTGATTAAATATTTGTTATAACAATTATTTTTATACTAAAATTTTATACTAAAAAAAGGTTCTTCGTATAATTTAGCGGAAAGTTTAAAAATGGGTAGACGGTCGCTTCACTGACAGTTGACGGTTCGATAGTACTTACAAATAAAATTTTCGATAAATTATTTCAAGAATCAAAAAAATGCTAACAATAAACTACGAATCATCAGAAATTCAATTTCTGATGATTCGTAGTTTATAATCCAACAAATAGGCAAATGCTACCTAAAGAAATTCTAAAACCATATTTGCTAAAAACACCTGAATATAAAGGTGGAAAAGGCATCCATGAAATAAAGTCTAAAGCTAATAAAATTTATAAATTATCATCAAACGAAAATCCGATAGGAAGTTCGCCCAAAGCCACACAATCCGTTCAGGAAACGGCTCAAAATTTACACATTTATCCAGATAGAACGGGCGACAGATTGCAAGATGCTTTAGTTGATTTTTATAATCAAGAATTATCTCGGGATCATTTTGTACCGACAAATAGCGGTTCAGAAACGATTGAATTCATTGCACGAGGATTTATGAAAGAAGGTTTGGAATGTATTGTCTCTAATCCTTCGTTTATGCCTTACACGATGTTTTCGGGTTGGAATGGTGCAAAAGTGATTGATATTCCGTTATTGTCACCGACTTATGAAGTCGATATTGATGGTATCCTGGCGGCTATCAATGAGCGTACTCGACTGATTTTTATTACCAGTCCAAACAATCCGACAGGAACGTATATTTCAAAAGAAAAAATTGACAAATTGATGGATAATATTCCATCTCATGTTATTGTTGTGTTAGATGAAGTGTATTATCATTTTGCTGACGCAGCAGATTTTACAACGGCTTTGCCTTATGTCAAAGAAGGTAAAAATATCATTGCTGTCAATAGTTTTTCAAAAACGTATGGTTTAGCAGCTTTACGAATTGGCTATATGTATTCTACACCAGAAATCGCTGGTTATTTACGTCGTTTGTATCGACCGTTTTTGATAAATATCATTGGTTTAAATGCAGGAATTGCAGCATTAAGTGATATTGAATTTATTAATAAAACAGTAGAAATCATACAAACGGAACGTCCTCGTTTTTATGAGTTATTCGATGAATTAGGGTTGACTTATTGGAAAACACAAGCTAATTTTGTGTTATTCAAATCTCCAATTGAGCCAAAATTATTAATTGATACCTTATTAGAAGAAGGTGGCGTGATGGTTCGTAATGCAGGAAGTTTTGGAGCACCAGGCTGTATTCGAGTAACAGTCGGCACAAAAGAAGCAAATGATGCTTTCTTCACAGGAATGAAACAAATTTTGATAGAAAGTTTAGTGGAAACACATTAAATATGAAACAAGATGAAGGATATTTTTAAAATGTCTTTCATCTTGAAAAAATACAATAAAATTACTTATTACTTATTACTTTCTACCTATTACCTACCTTATCTTTGCCAAATGAAAAAAATCATAGTAGCGATTGATGGATATTCATCTTGTGGAAAAACAACGATAGCCAAAGCATTGGCAAAACGTCTAAATTATGCTTATATCAATACTGGTGCAATGTATCGTGCTGTGACGCTTTATTTGTTGGATAATGAAATAGATTATACCAACATCGAAGCGGTAAAAGCTGCTTTGTCAAATATTAAAATTCATTTTGAATTTGATACTGAAAAAGGAAATTGTACTTTTCTGAATGATGTAAATGTAGAAAAACAACTTCGTAACCTTAGAGTTGCTAATGCTGTAAGTCCTGTCAGTGCGATTTCTGCTGTACGTCGAGAGATGGTCAAACAACAACAAGCAATGGGCGAACAAAAAGGTGTCGTTTTAGAAGGTCGAGATATAGGAACGGTCGTTTTTCCAAATGCTGAACTAAAGATTTTTATGACTTCAAACGTTGAAGTACGTACACAACGACGCTATGATGAGTTGGTTTCTAAAGGTCAAGAAGTAAGTTTTGAAGAAGTCAAAACCAACTTGTTAGAAAGAGATAGAATTGATTCTACTCGTGATGATTCGCCATTGCGAAAAGCAGATGACGCAATTGTTTTAGACAATTCGTATTTGACACAAGAGAAGCAATTAGAGTTAGCTGAAAGTTGGGTGAGAGAACGATTGAGCGTTTTAACTAATTGATTATTAGAGATTAATAAACCTGACAGATTTTTAAAATCTGTCAGGTTTTTATATAAATCTATTCATGATGATAAGGTTCATTCTTCATAATCGTCAAAGCACGATAAAATTGCTCTAAGAAAATCAAGCGAACCATTTGGTGCGAAAATGTCATTTTGGATAAAGACATCTTCGTATTACTACGTTTATAAACGGCATCAGAAAAACCATACGCACCACCGATTAGGAAAATCAATCGCTTATACGATTGTTGTAACATGGTTTGGAGATAATCCGAAAACTCTACAGAACTTCGTTGCTTTCCTCGTTCGTCCATCAAAATCAAAAAATCGCTTGTATTTATTTTAGATAAAATAATTTCTCCTTCCTTTGTTTTGATTTGTTCGACTGATAGTTTTTTTCTGTTTTTAATATCAGGAATCGTTTCCATTTTAAATGGTACATAATGTTTAATTCTATTCAAGTAAATATCATTGCCTTTATTCAAATAATCAAAACTCGTCTTACCAATCACCCAAAATTCTACTTTCATATGCTATTTATTGTTAATGAAAACGGTACTATTTGTCTATATTCCTTTTCAAAAATCGTTTTAATTTTGAATAACAAAGTTAAAACGGTTTTATACAAACTAGACTTTATTCTAAAATAGTTTAGTAATGAATGGAAATTAAGATTTTATTGCTAATTGAGGCGACAAAAACGGAGTGTAGCCTTAGCTACATGAGTATTTTGTTAACAGCCTGTCCCGAAACCTCGTGGAAAGAGTAGCGATAAAAGATAATTTAGCTTCATACGAAATTATTTAGAATAACGGTTTTCCTATAAAAATAATTTTGAACCACAAAAGGCACATAAGTATCAAAAGTGTTTTCACAAAAGTTATTTTATTTTCACTCTTTTGTGAATTCCTTTTGTGTCTTTTGTACCTTTTGTGGTTCAAATAATACA
>JBGCFH010000279.1:0-20064 GCA_045106825.1 Saprospiraceae bacterium
GATCTATTAAGACAAGAAATTCCACAAAATACACAAATTTTTCTTTTTTCATTAATAAAATAATTCGTGTAATTCGTGAAAATTTGTGTCAAAAATCAAGAACTACAAGACAACATCGAACAACCAACTTTATGTCTTGCCCATTCAGGTCGTTTAGCGAACCATTTTTCATTTTCTGGCTGTTCCGAATAAGGTTGTTTCAACAATTCATGCAATTCCGCAATCAAAGAATAATCGCCATTATCCGCTTTATCAATTGCCAATTGTGCCATATAATTTCGTAAGACATATTTTGGATTAACCGAATTCATTAGCTTGATTCGTTCGTCATTTGTTGCGGTTTCTTTTTGTAATCTTGCAACATACAAACCGAACCAATCTCGCCAATAACTCAAATGTTTATCATTCAATTCTGATTCATTATAAAATGCTTGTCGAACAACATTTAAAAAATTATCATCAATAATTGTATGTTGATTAATTTGATTTAAATTTCTAAAGAAAATTGTCATATCGGTTTCGACCATTTCCAAGTTGTTTTCTAAAGTCGCAATCAATTGTCCATCGGGTTCCAGACTTGTGATTAACCCTAATTTTTGACGCATCATCGCTGGGTATTTTTTGGCGAAAGCCAATTTATAATCGTCCAAAATCGCTTCCAACGGTTTGACATCTTCAATCAACGGATATAATGCGTTTGCCAACTGAAACAAATTCCAAAGCCCAACGCCAACTTGTTGACCGTAACGATAGCGGCGATTTTGTCGGTCGGTTGTGTTCGGTGTCCAACCTTTGTCGTAACCTTCCAACCAGCCATAAGGTCCAAAATCAATCGTCAGTCCCAAAATCGACAAATTATCCGTATTCATCACGCCATGAACAAAACCAACTCGCTGCCAATGAATTATCATTTCCAAAGTTCGTTCTGAAACCGTTTTGAAAAACTCAATATAACCAGCTTTTGTTCCAACTTCGATATTTGGAAAAAAATGACGAATTGTATAATCGGTCAGCTTTCGCAAATTGTCCACATCTTTCCGAGCAGCAAATATTTGAAAATTGCCAAAACGAATAAAACTTGGAGCAACTCGACAAACAACTGCCCCTTTTTCATAAGCTGAATTTCCATTGTACAACATATCTCGTAAAACCTCGTCGCCAGTTAGCGAAAGCGACAATGAACGAGTTGTCGGAACGCCTAAGGCATACATCGCTTCACTACACAAATGCTCCCGAATCGAAGAACGCAAAACGGCATTTCCGTCAGCAGTTCGAGAATAAGGCGTTGAACCTGAACCTTTTAGTTGTAATGCCCAATGTTGGTTATTATGTTCGACTTCAAACAAATTTATCGCTCGTCCATCGCCTAATTGTCCAGCCCAATGTCCAAACTGATGACCACCATAACACATCGAAAACGGTTCGGTTTTGTCCATCACTTTTGCACCAGAAACCATATTTAAGAAGGTTTCCGTGTTTATATCTTCTTCATTCAAACCGATATTTTCTAACATTTCTTTTGAAACGTGTAGCAATTTTGGATTCGATGGTTTGCGTGGCGTGACATATGAAAAATGTGCTTCGTGAACTTGACGAGGTACATTATTTCGATTTTTGTCGGCGATTAATTCCTTGTTGAATGTGTCTTTTATGTTAATCATGATTACATATTCATGTTCACATGGCGTTGCCGTGTGCTATTGATTTATCCCCTTTGGGGAATTTTTTAGTGCTTTTCCTTGATTAATTTTGGAAATTTTGCTTGAAAACGTTTTAATCTTGGAACGGAAACGGCTTTGATGTAACCATGATTTGGATGCAATTTTTCATAATTTTGATGATAATCTTCTCCGACCCAAAACATTTGAAATTCCATAACTTCCGCAGCGACTTTTTCTGGTGCTAATTCCTTATTCAAAGCTGCAACTTTTTTGTCGATAATCGCTTTTTCTGCATCATTTTGATAAAAAATAATCGAACGATACTGTGAACCTCTATCGTTTCCTTGACCATTGACTTGTGTGATATTTTGTGAACCAAAATACACATCAACTAACGTTTCAAAATTTACAATCGAAGCATCATAAAAAATTTCAACCGCTTCTGCGTGACCAGTTGTTCCAGTGTTTGATGATTCGTAAGTTGGATTTTCTGTATGTCCGCCCGAATAACCAGAAATTGATTCTTCTACGCCTTTTACACTTTCGTAAACCGCTTCTACACACCAAAAACATCCCGAAGCAAAATATGCTCGACTCAATCCTTCTTTCTTTGGAATATACTTTTCAGGTGTGTTTGATGTGATTCCTGAAGTATTAACGTATTCCTTTTTTGTTTCTGTTGTCTTCCCATTATTCGTTGATTGACAACTACTTATTAATACAGAAAACGTAAATAATATTGATAAACTAAGATTTAATTTCATACCTGTTTTTGTTTTTAATAATGAATATCAATACAACGTTTAGATTTTCCATAGGTTCAACCTATGGTTACTCATATTGAACTCTTCCAGAGTTCTGAAACCCTGAAAGGGTTGAATGTGAGTAACTACAGGTTGTACCTGTAGAAGAACTACTTCAAATATTCTCTCAATCCGTAACTTGCCAAAACGCCTTCGCCAGTTGCAGCAGCGACTTGTGCAATTGCACCTTCTCGCAAATCGCCTGCGGCAAAAATTCCTTTGACAGAAGTTTGTGCTAAACCAGTTGTTTTTACAAATCCTCGTTCGTTTAAGTCGATTAAACCTTTGAAACTCTTCGTATTTGGAATCAAACCGATGAAGATAAAAACACCATCAGCAGTTAAAATCTGTTGTTTTTTCGTTGCATTGTCTTCGACTTTCAAACCTTTGAATAAACCGTTTTCATCGGCTAAAAACTCCAAAGAAGTTTTATTCATAAACGGTTTGATATTATCAATCGAATCTAATTTTTCGACGTAAGTCGGAGAAGCGGTAAACTCTTCTGCGATATGAACTAACTGCACACTTTTGACAAAACCTGATAAAAATATAGCTTCTTCTAAAGCAGAGTTTCCACCACCAACAACGATAATATCTCTTTCTCTATAAAACGCACCATCACAAGTTGCACAGAAATGAACACCTGAACCGATTAATTCTGATTCACCAGGAATTCCTAATTTTCTGTATGTTGAACCAGTTGATAAAACCACGGAACGACCTAAATATTCGGTCGATTTGGTTTGCAATCTAAATATTCCATCGACTTTTTTGATACCAATAACTTCTTCGCCAGTTTTGATTGTCGCACCATAAGTACGAGCTTGTTCTTCCATTTTGTCCATCAACGCTGGTCCAGAAATAGACGTAAAACCAGGATAATTTTCGATTTTTTCGGTCAAAAACGCATTTCCGCCAATCGTCTTTTTCTCCAAAATCAACGTGCTAAATCTATCTCTTTGAGCATAAATCGAAGTTGTCAAACCTGCTGCTCCGCCACCGATAATGATAGAATCAAAAACTCGTTCTTCCTTTTCTTTATCCAAATTTAGAGCTTGACGCAATTCCTCATTTTCTGGTTCTACCAAGATTTTATCGTTAATTAAAATCGTTGGAATTTTGCGTTTTCCGTTATTGATTTTTGTAATAATCGGAATTGACCATTCATTTTTATCAATATCAATAAATTGGTAATTCACCTTATTATCATTCAAAAATGCTTTTGACTTCCGACAATCTGGACACCAATCTGCACCATATAAAATCACACGATAATCCTCATTAATGCCCAAAGTTTTGGCTAACGCAGCGTTATCAGGATTTGTGTGCGATTCTCCATTGATAATCAAAGTTGGAATAATTCGTTTTCCATTATTGATTGATTCAACTTTTTTGGTCGCTTCCTCATCCAAATCTACATCTATAAAAGTATATTCAACATTATTTTCTTTCAAAAATGCTTTTGCTCTTCTACAATCTGGACACCAATCTGCTCCGTATAATTTGATTTCGTTCATGATTTTATATTATTTTGATTTTTTGTAATGTTTTGATTTCTTTGTTGATGCAAAGATAGAGTAGATTTGAAGGGTATTTTAGTGCAAAATTCCTTGTGAGTTGTTGATTTTTCCCTTTTTATGATTGAAATAGATTTTTGTATTAGACAATAATATAAAAACTCCAACATCAAAAGACATTGGAGTTTTCTATAAATAAAATTCAAAATTTAGGGCTTAAAATCATAGTCCATCAAAATCCAAGTTTCATAATGTCGCCAACCCCAAGATGCATCGTTTATATGTTCAAAAGTTCGATGAACCATTCCAACATTTTTCATAACATTTATAGTATCATAAATCTCATGTAAATGATAAACATATAGATATTCCGTATCATACTTAGTATCTATATAATTAATACTTTCAAAGTTAAATGTATTGTTCTGTTTTGCTGCTTCAATCGGAAAGTACAAATGAATTTTCTCTTTCGCCCATACATACCCGACATCATGATAAACAATTAATTCGTTTGAATCTATTTGAACGAACTCTGAAAACAAGTGTGTACCGTTTTGAGAATAATCTAATCGGATAGAAGTTTCGTGTTGATCATTTATAATCGTATCATAAGCGAAAGCGTAACACTCGATGGTGTCCCGTTCATCAGTATTGTTATTTATCTTTAGATATTGCCAATAATAACCATCGTCCATTGGAAAATCTTCAAGATAAAATGTTTTATCCTCAACCACTGGCGGAATATCATCAGAACAGGAATTCATGAAAATAGGAACGAGTAATAATAGCAAAAAACGATAAGTTATAAGTTTTGAAATTATAATGATGAAAAATATATTTGAGTAACAGATTAAAGGTTATTTATGTCTTACATTTGCTAAGATAAATTTAATAAAAAACTCCAATATTGTTTGATATTGGAGTTTTGAACGATTAAAAAAAAGGAAGATTTTCTATATTTTAAAACACAATCTGCACTTCATCTTTATAATGCTGTAATGTTCCATTCAAACTCGCTGTCCAGCCATCAATGAATATTTTATTGCCTTTTTTTATCACTTCCGAAAAGTCATCTTTACTTACTTTTTCACTATTTGTAATATAATAATGTGTACCGATTTTGTAAACACCGTTTTCGATAATCGTTTCTGGCACTTGTGTCGGTTCGTCTAAGCCTATTTGAAATATCATATTATAAATACGGCTTAAATCATCTATATTCTTTTCACGAATAGAAATTTGTCCAGTTGTTTCATCAATAATTAGCTTCGTCGCTTTGATACTATCAAAGACTTTATAACCAATATCTGGTACTTGCTTTTTATCTTCCTCAAATAGTCCACTTTTGTTATTCGTAGCTTCGATGTCTTGAGCGATTTTTTCACCAGCACGTTTTAGACGTTCTATCGTAATACTCGAAATAACAGGCGGCAAATTATTATCTATACAAAATTGATACGCTGGTTTTTTCTTCTCTATCGGTTCATCTATTTGGCATAATATAAATTTACGATTGCCACCATCTTCAGCGTTAAGTTGCATTACGGCGTGTCCTGTTGTACCGCTGCCTGCGAAGAAATCGAGAATGATGTCGTCATTTTGATTACATGATATAGAGATAATTCTTTCCATTAGTTGTATAGGTTTCGGGAAATCAAATATTTTTTCATCAAATATTTCTCTTAAGTCCCTTGCTGCTTTTTTATTCCCATCAATATCACTCCATAAAGGAGAAGGACGTTTAGTTCTACCTTCAAGATAATATTTTACGTAAGGCCACCATATTTTTGAATTTTGTTTAGTAGTTTTTTTCCATAAGATATAATTATCTTGTGATAATTTTTGATATGTTTTTTTTTCAAAACGCCAACAACTCTCATAACCTCCGGGTCCTATTGGATATACTTCTTGACCGTCAGGGTTGATAATAGGATAATACATATTTGGTCTATCTTCTCGTTTATCATTACTTCCTGTTTTACGCATTTGGTCATAAGCAAATTTTCCTCTTTCATCTTCATTTTCAAATCTTTTAAGGTCGTGTTTGGTGAGTGGTAAGCCATTAAGGATTTTGTTGATTTTTTTTGAATAGGTTAAAATATAATCAAATGAACTCCCTAAACCTCCACTATCTTGTCCTGTTGTTTGCCCCGTTGTTCTTACTATACATCCCACACAATTCTCTTCCCCAAACACATCATCACAAAGCAGTTTCAAATTTGCCTGTTCATTATCATCAATAGAAATAAAAATAACACCATCGTTAGACAATAAATCACGTGCTAAGAGTAAGCGAGGATACATAAAAGCGAGCCAGCCGTTATGACTTTTTTTAGATTTAAAAGAAAAATCCATACGGTCGAAGTCGGCTTCGCTAAGGTTTTGTAAACCTAAAACTTCGGCTTCTTCTTTATCAAACTTGTCAGGATAGACAAAGTTGTCGCTTGTCGTATTATAAGGCGGATCAATATAAATACACTTGATTTTGCCAGTGTAATGATTTTTTAAGATTTTGAGGCTATCGAGGTTGTCGCCTTTGAGGACGAGGTTTTGAGTCGTGTCTATATTTTTACTTCTTTCGGTATTGAGTTGAAGTTCTTGTTCGGTTTTTTGAGCGTATTTCGCACGAGCGAAGTTTCTACCGACAAAGTTCAGTCCGTAGCCGTTCACCTTTTCATCAATCGGCAAACCTGCGACTGCTTTGAGTTCTTCTATATTGATTTCATTATCACGAATGACGTTTGGATAATGCGTTTTTAGAAAATTTAATAATTTATTTTCATTGTTTGCTGTATCAAATACAGAAAATCCTTCTTGTATAAATTTATCTTGTGTCATTATTTATATATTCTTTATCAATGCCGACAATTGCGTTTTATTGATACGTTCTTTAAATGAAATTTTGATGTTTTGGTCTTTATAATGTTCATTGAGTGCTTCAAAATACTTTTTAGCAAAATCAATTTTTTCCTTTTCCTTCGTAGGAATAGCGGTCGAAGATTGATAACCTTTGGCTTCTACGACCAGAAAGATTTGATTGCCTTCTGTACTTTTAATCGCATAACAAAAGTCAGGATTGTACTTACCGATTGGCGTTTTGATTTCGAGTCGAGGCAATTTACCGAAGATTTTGATTTCGTCCATGTCCATATCTTGTTCCACAATGTCTAATTCAAAGTTACTATCGTATTCAATGACTTCTTCAAAAATCCATTTGGACTTCAAAGAAAAATCACCTTCGATGTCTTTTTGAAACTTACCGACGCTTCCAGTTTTTAGATAAGTTTTTCCATTTTCCGTTTTAAAGACATTTGGCAAAATCGTTCCATCAATTCCGTCATATCGAATGTTTGCTTTAAGCATTGACATTAAGTTATTGTTAATGATTTCCTTGATTTCTCTTTGAGCTTGTTTCGGATTATTACACAATATTTTATTTTTAAAATTATCACTCAACGCATTAAAAACCTTGACGACAAAAGCAATAGGCGTTTTGGTACTATTCGATAATTGACGGACTAAAGTCAGATAATCTATTTTACTTTTGTGAGAAACCGTGTTTTTTAATTGTTTAGAAATCGCATCTAATTTATCAATTTTATTCACATTGAGTTCTGCTCGAATGGTTTGCAGCAAAATTTCATCAATGTTCAGGTTTTCAATATCCGTTTTAATATTTTGAATCAATTGTTTTTCCTTGTCTTCGGTCAAATTATCCAATACAAAAAACGCATTTTTATGAATTGTATTCCAAAGCGTTTTAAATGCTTTCAAATGCGTTGATTTGATAAATACCTTCTTTTTTGGTTTTTTATCTTTCGCTTTTTGAATATAAGCCTTCGTGTCGATGGCAAACAAATCTTCCAATACTTTGACTTGTGCTTCGGGAAAGTGTTCTGCTTTCAGCAATTTAGAAAAGTCTGGCGAGCGTTCAAATACATCAATACCATCAACGATTGCTTTAAAAACAATCATGTCACTATCTTCCAGTCTTCTGAACATTTTACGAATTGTTCTATCATCGAAGTCCGATTTTTTTTGAAGCAATATCTTTAGTTCTTGTTCTGTAAAGACTTCGGAAACTAAGAAAGAATTATCCAAAATTTCTTTTTGAATCGCTTCAACAAACCCTTGTTCTTTGCTTGAAACGACAACATCTAAGTTATTGATTTTCCAAAATTCTTCTTGGTCATCCTCCAGATTTTTTAAGGTATTTCGTTGCAACTCTTGATTGACACAAATCCGCAAACCTCGCCCAATTTGTTGAAGTTTCGATATTTCGCTACCTTGATTTGACAATTTACAAATCGTAAACACATTCGGATTATCCCAACCTTCTTGCAAAGTCCAAATAGAAAAAATAAATCGAGTAGGACTTTCAAATGATAATAGCTTCTTTTTATCTTTCAAAATTTCATTAACGCCAGCTTTTATTTTTGCGTCTTTATTGCCTTTGTCACCCGAAAAATAACCTTTGTGAACTTGTAATTCGTTATTGTTATCAAAATCGTTTTGTAAATATTTGTAATAATCACTTGTTTGGTCAAGTTGATTGATGACTTCATTATATTGCTTGATGTATTCTTCTTCAAAAAAGGTTTTGACTTTTGCATCATCACCACGATACAAACTGATTTTATTTTCCATAAAAAACAACGTCAATGCTTTAATTCCTTTCGCAAACAGGTCTTTTTCTTTCTCAAAATGTATTTTGATAGTTTGTTGAATCATCGTTCGCAATGAATCATCGGATAATGAATACTCAACAGCTTCACTCGTTCCGTCGTTAAATACAATCTTATTTTTTAGAATTTTTTTAATGCTTTTACCATTAAAAACGCCTCCAGTTCCTAATTCTCGTTTGACAATAACTCCATTTGCCAATGTATTGACGATTGCCTTATTTTTACTTTTAACTTTTTCAATACCAATAAGTGTATCAATATTTTCGATTACATCTTGCGTATAAACTACAATTTTCTTCACCAGATTTTGACGGAAAGAGGAAATACTATCCAAAACATAAGCGACATTTGACAAGGGTAAACTATCTTTCTTTTTGGAAAATGTCGCACCAAAACGTAAAAGGTAATTATCAAAACCTCTGAAATATTTTTTAAAAGCATCACCTTCAAAACGGTGCGGTTCGTCCATTATTACAATAGGATTCAAGCGTTTTAAACACTCTAAGTATGATTTTGGTGGTTCTTGATTTATTTTGAATAATTCTGGAGCGTTAATATCTCGTTGAAGTGGTCGATTTAGAATATTATCTTTACTATTAAACGAACTCGGTGTCATTATCAAAACCGATAAATGCGAAGTGCTAATAAATTGTTTTACCGCAGCAATATTTCCACCTTCGTAAGTGAATGTTTCAATTTGTTTCTCTTGTTCGTTAGCGTAATAACTTTTAAAATAGGCTTTAGTATCTTCTAAATTTGTTTTTGTTCCTTCTCGAATAGGAACAGTCGGAATAAGAATGATGAATTTTTTATAGCCAAAATTTTTTCTTAATTCAAAAATAGTTTTGATGAAAGTAAAAGTTTTTCCTGTTCCTGTTTCCATCATTATGTCGATGTTTTTGGAGTCATTTTGTACAGGAAAGTTATATTTGTTGGCTTCATGATGTGTCGTTAACACTTCACTAAAGTTTTCTTGTTGGTGAAATTTATCAAAAAGATGGACAATATTATTGACACAATCCTCTTGATAATCTTGTATTTCATATTGAAACTGTTTTGTTTCTTTCATCATTTACTTCTCTTAATTTAATAATGGTCAAAGGTACTTTTTTGGATTCGTTTGTCTGTCTTTACATCGTATTTTACTGATTCATCAACGGCTAAGATAAGGAAACCCAAAACGAAAAAAAACTCCAACACAAAAAAGTGTTGGAGTTTTCAAAACGCTGAAAGTATTTAATACGAAAAACCTACATCAATTCCAAAACCGTTTCCTTCACTTCCACTTGCTTCATCTTAATGCCAGGCATTTTATTCAAGCCATTCAAATACGCCAAAACAGAAGCCATCACAATATCTTCATGTACTGCAAAACCGTAGAAAATTCTATCATCATATTTTAATTGCATATGAACCTTTCCAGTGTCACTTGTATCGCCAGCCATTGTTTGCACCAGGTATTCTTCGAGTCTAATCACTTCGCCTAAAATACTGTCAATCGCTTTTACAGCAGCATTTACAGGACCATTTCCATTAGAAACTGCTTGATAGGTTTTGCCTTGTATTGCTAACTGAACAGTTGCTGTCGGCATCGAAGGTTCGCCACAAAATACTTGCAAATATTTCAATTTAATATCGTCTTCTTTCGTGTAACCTTCCATCAACATAATCAAATCGCTGTCTGATAAATACTTTTTATCGTCTGCCATTTCTAAGAACTCTTCATACTTTTTATTGAGTTCTTCTTGTGTCAATTTATAACCCAAATTTGTCAAATGAAAGTTCAACGCAGCACGTCCACTTCTTGCCGTTAAGATAATCGCAGATTCATTAATACCAACATCTTTTGGATCGATGATTTCATAATTTTCACGATCTTTCAATACACCATCTTGATGGATTCCAGACGAATGTGCAAAGGCATTTTTACCAATAATTGCCTTATTCGGTTGCACAGGCATTTTCATCATTTTAGAAACCAACTTACTCATACTACTCAAATGCCGAGATTGAATATTCGTTTCAAAATTCAGATGTTTATGCGTTTGAATAACCATTGCCATTTCTTCCAAAGCCGTATTTCCTGCACGTTCACCGATTCCGTTTATCGTCACTTCGATTTGTCTTGCACCATTATTGATTCCCGACAAAGTATTGGCTGTAGCCATTCCTAAGTCATTGTGACAATGACAAGAAAGAATTGCTTTATCAATATTTGATACATTTTCTTTCAAATAACGCATCATGTTGCCATACATTTCTGGCGTACAATAACCAGTTGTATCAGGAACATTTATCACCGTTGCACCAGCTTTAATCATCGCTTCGACCATTTGAGCCAAAAACAGTAAATCCGCACGACCAGCATCTTCTGCATAAAACTCCACATCTTCTACAAAAGACTTCGCATATTTCACAGCACGAACACCTCGCTCAATAATCTTTTCACGAGTTGACTTAAACTTGTGTTTGATATGATAATCAGAAGCACCGATTCCAGTATGAATTCTACCACGTTTTGCATATTGCAATGCTTCCGCAGCAACTTTAATATCATTCTCAACCGCACGACTTAACGCACAAATTGTCGGTGTTTTTACCGCTTTTGAAATCGCCACAATCGACTGGAAATCCATCGGACTTGACACCGCAAAACCAGCTTCTATCACATCAACACCCAACAATTCTAACCCTTTGGCGACTTCTATTTTTTCGTTCTTTGACAGTTGACAACCAGGCACTTGTTCGCCATCTCGCAAGGTTGTGTCAAATATGAATATTCTATCTTTCATCTTTTAGACGTTAGATGTTAGACATTAGACGTTAGATTTTTAAACAAATTTGTCTAAAGTCTAACGTCTAATATCTAACGTCTATCTACAAAAATTCAATCACTTTTGCACCCATTTCATCCGTACTTAAAATCATTTTCTTTGCTGTAATCACATCGGCAATATCACCCGTACGATAACCAGCTTTCAAGACTTTATCTACTGCTTGAATCACCGTATTCGCCTCTTCTTGCATTCCAAAAGCAATATCCAACATCAACGCAGTTGATAAAATAGTTGCTAATGGATTTGCAATTCCTTGACCAGCAATATCAGGAGCAGAACCATGAATCGGTTCATAAATTCCAACCTTATCACCAACTGAAGCCGAAGCCAACATTCCCAAAGAACCAGCGACTTGCGAAGCTGCATCTGTTAAAATATCACCAAACATATTTCCTGTCACTACGACATCGAATTGTTTTGGATCTTTGATTAATTGCATCGCTGCATTATCAATAAACATATGAACGACCTCAACTTTAGGATATTCCTTAGACATTTCCTGTATCGTTTCTCGCCACAACCTCGAAGATTCCAACACATTCGCTTTATCCACAGAATGAATTTTTTTATTACGAGTCATTGCCGCTTCAAATGCTTTTCGTGCGATACGTTCTACTTCATATTTATGATAAACCATTGTATCAATGCCAGTCGTACCATCATTTTGACGCTCACGAGGTCTACCAAAATAAATTCCTCCAGTCAATTCACGGAAAAATAAAATATCTGCACCTCGCAAAATTTCTTCCTTGATACTTGACGCACTTAATAACTCATCGAATAATTTTATCGGACGAATATTCGTATAAAGTCCTAATTCTTTTCTGATTTTTAATAAACCTTGTTCAGGTCGCACTTTAGCATTTGGATTGTTGTCATACATCGGATGACCAACTGCACCTAATAGAATAGCATCAGAATTTTTACACTTTTCCAATGTTTCATCAGGCAAAGGTTCGCCAGTTGCTTCAATTGCCGAATGACCAAGCAACGCTTCATCAAATTGAAAATCATGACCAAATTTATTCGCTACTGCTTGTAGCACATTCTTTCCCCATTGTGTGACTTCACGACCAATACCGTCACCAGGTAAAACTGTTATTTTTTTCATTATTTTGTTTGAATGTTCAAATGTTTGAATGTTCAATTGTTAACTGAACATTCAAACATTTAAACATTTGAACAATCGAACATTTTATAAATAAGCAAAAGCTCTTTTTCCTTCAAACGTTGTCACTGCTTCGTTTTGGCTAATGATATAATCAATATCATCATAACCATTCAGCAAACACATTTTCTTATAATCGTTGATATCAAAGTTGGCTTTCAAATCTGTTCCTTCGACTTCAATCGTTTGATTTGGCAAATCGACATTGACTTTCGTTTTCGGATTTGCTTCAATAGCATTAAACAAACCATTCAAAAAATCATCAGATACTTGAACAGGCAGAATGAAATTATTCAACGCATTGCCTTTAAAAATATCTGCAAAAAAACTCGAAACAACCACTCGAAAACCATAATCTGCAATTGCCCAAGCAGCGTGTTCACGACTCGAACCACAACCAAAGTTTTTTCCAGCAACTAAGATTTCGCCCGAATAAGTCGAATCATTTAATACGAAACCATCAATCGGTTGATTGTTTTTATCATATCGCCAATCTCTAAAAAGATTATCGCCAAAACCTTCTCTCGTCGTCGCTTTTAAGAAGCGAGCAGGAATGATTTGGTCGGTATCTATATGGTCAATTCGTATCGGAACACAAGCCGAATTGATAGTGTTAATTTTCATTGTTTGATTAGATTTAAGATTTGAGATTTTGAGATTTGAGATAAATACCTCGATGCTCAAAATCCAAAATCTATTCAAATACTTTTTTTAATTCATAATAATTACAAACAGTCGGTTCTAATTTTAAAATAGATTTTAGTCCAATCGTTTTTTGATTACCTACTTTCTCATCAAGAACTTTTGTTTCCAAAACATAAAATTTCCATTGTGTTAAATCCATCGGATTGATTTTGTTTTGATTTTTTTCAACCAATAAACAAAAGATGTAATAATCTGCCCAACGTTGTTCTTTACCATCATAAAGCGGATTACTTGCATCACTTTTAGTTTTATGAATTCCAAATTGAATGGTTGAAAGTTTCCTTTGTTCCCAACTTTGGATATAAGCCGCAGATTTAACCTCAATTGCTTTTCCTGAATTTGTTCTTAAATCAAAAAAATCCCATTCTATCCTATTTTTTGATAAAATATTTAAGGCTTTCATGACAATAAATTCCGCTAAAATTCCTCTCGTTCGATTTTCTAATAAATTAGATTGATTCCATTTCCAAAAATCTAATAATTGAAAATCTAAATCATCATTACAATAATTAAAAAACTCTTTCCCCGACTTTGTTTCAACTTCAATTTTGGATAACTTCATTTTTTATAGTTATGGAATTTGAGATTTTGAAATCTGATGTTTTCTCTCATATCTCACATCTCAAAATCTCACATCTATTACAAAAACTCCCTTACATCCGTAATCTCACCCGTAATCGCTGCCACAGCAGCCGTCAACGGACTTGCCAAAAACGTTCTTGAACCTGGGCCTTGACGACCTTCAAAGTTTCGATTAGAAGTCGAGACGCAATATTTGCCGGCAGGCACTTTGTCCTCGTTCATACCCAAACAAGCCGAACAGCCAGGTTGACGTAACTGAAAACCAGCACTTTCAAAAACCTTATCTAAACCTTCGCTTTTGGCTTTCGCCAATACTTTATTCGAGCCGGGAACAATCCAAACATTGACACCTTCAGCCTTTGTTTTTCCTTCAACGAAGTCCGCTACTAAGCGTAAATCTTCGATGCGAGAATTGGTACAACTTCCAATAAAAACGTAATCAATTTTCTTTCCTGCTAACTTTTGTTCAGGTTCTAAATCCATGTAAGTCAAGGCTTTAGTCATGTCTTTTGACGTCGCACCGACAGCAGTTGTCGGAATTGTTCGAGAAATTCCCATTCCCATTCCTGGGTTTGTACCGTAAGTAATCCACGGTTCAATGTCGGCTGCATCAAAGACATATTCTGCGTCGTAAGTCGCACCTTCGTCTGTCGGCAAAGTTTTCCAATACGCTAAAGCTTTGTCCCATTCTTCGCCTTTCGGTGCGTGAGTTCTGCCATTTACATAATCAAAAGTCACGTCGTCTGGTGCAATCATTCCACCTCTTGCACCCATTTCGATACTCATATTACAAATCGTCATTCTGGCTTCCATTGACAAACTGCGAATCGCTGAACCGCAATATTCTACAAAGTAGCCAGTTCCGCCAGAAGCGGAAATTTGAGAAATGATATATAATATAATGTCTTTCGACAAAACGCCTTTCGATAATTCGCCATTGATTTCGATTTTCATCGTTTTTGGCTTATTTAATAAAAGGCATTGTGTCGCCAGAACTTGCTCGACTTGACTTGTTCCGATTCCGAATGCAATCGCACCTAAAGCTCCGTGAGTTGAAGTGTGCGAATCACCACAAACTATCGTTGTTCCAGGTAACGTGAAACCATTTTCAGGTCCAATAACATGGACGATTCCTTGGTTTTCGTGACCTAAATCATAGAGTTCGATGCCAAATTCTTTACAGTTTTCTCGCAGTTTTTCGACTTGAAATCTTGACAACATTTCTTGAATCGGTAAATGCTGATTTAGTGTCGGAACATTGTGATCGCAAGTTGCAATCGTACGTTTAACATCTTTTACGGGAATACCTCTTTTTTTCAAACCATCGAATGCTTGAGGTGAAGTAACTTCGTGAATAAAATGTCTATCAATATAAAATAAGTCTGGAAATCCTGCTTTTCGTTCTACAACGTGTGCTTCCCAAATCTTGTCAAATAATGTTTTCGGTTGTGTCATTTTCTGATGTTCTTCCATCAAATGATAATTTTTATTGGTTTTACTATTTATTGAAAAAATTTAATTTGTTTTAAATCTTAAAAACAGAATATTTTTATTAATTCTGTAATTAAGGTCAATTTCATAATTAATAACAAGTTTAAAATTTGATTATGAAATTAATATTGGTTTAAACGCAAAAGTATAAAATTTTTATAAAAACGATAGCTTCTTTAAACCTTTCTGCATATAAAACATATTTATCAGAATTATATAAATAATTGATAATCAATTTTTTTTAGAAAAATTCTAAATAAAAAGCATTGAATTGATTTAACAATGAAGTAACATAAGACGTTAGTTTAATTCAGATATTTGCGAAAAAAGAATGTGTTTATTATGAAAATAAAAAAATTATCAGCCTTACATCGTTCAACTTACTTGGATGAAATGGCGAAAGAAGAACAAGATCTTTTAGTTGTTGGTGGCGGAATTACAGGTGCTGGAATTGCATTAGATGCTGCTTCTCGTGGCTTGAAAGTCGGTTTGGTCGAAAAACATGACTTTGCTTGGGGAACAAGTAGTCGTTCGACTAAATTAATTCACGGTGGATTGCGTTATTTGAAGCAGTTTGAAATTGCTTTGGTGCGTGAAGTTGGTATGGAAAGAGCGGTTGTTCACAAAAATGCTCGTCATATCGTGATTCCCGAAAGGATGCTTTTGCCAATCGTAGAAGGTGGTTCTTTGGGGCAAACGATGAGTTCTATCGGTTTGTATGTTTATGATTTGTTGGCTGGCGTAGAAGCTGATGAACGTCGACGAATGATGAGCAAAGAGGAAACAATGGACGTTGAACCGATGGTTCGGAAAGACATCTTAAAAGGTGGCGGATTGTATTATGAATATCGTACAGATGATGCTCGATTGACGATTGAAAACATGAAATCTGCGGTGGAACATGGTGCAAATTGTGTGAATTATGCCGAAGTCGTAGATTATGTTTATGAAAATGGAAAAGTCGTTGCAGCGAAAGTCAAGGATTATTTAGGCGATAGAATTGTAACAATTCGAGCGAAAAAAATCGTTAATGCTGCTGGTCCTTGGGTCGATACGTTGCGTGAAAAAGATACGGACGGTGTTCAGCGAAAGCGATTGCATTTGACAAAAGGTGTGCATTTGGTTTTTCCTTATGAAAAATTGCCGATTCGTCAAGCGGTTTATTTTGATGTGCCAGAAGATGGTCGAATGATTTTTGCGATTCCTCGTGACGGAATCACTTACGCAGGAACAACTGACACAACTTACAAAGGTGAAATTGGGCGACCTCGTACGCTTCAATCTGATGTAGATTATGTATTACAAGCGGTTAATAATATGTTTCCAGAAGTCAATTTACACACCGAAGATGTTGTTTCAACTTGGGCAGGTTTACGTCCGTTGATTCACGAAGATGGAAAATCACCTTCTGAACTTTCTCGTAAAGATGAGATTTTTGAAACGTCAAGTGGTTTGTTGTCGATTGCTGGTGGAAAACTGACAGGTTATCGCAAAATGGCGGAGCGAATTGTGGATTTGGTTGTCGAACAATTGAAAGATGAAGATAAGGCTTATCGCAATTTGAAGTCGTGTCAGACGAAAACAATGCGATTAAGTGGCGGAGCATTTGAAAGTCAAGAGGAAGTAGAGCAATTTATCGTTAGAAGAGCTGGTGAAGCGACTCAAATCGAAGTACCTGGTGCTTATATCAAACAATTGGTTCATAAATACGGAACGAATACGGATAAAATTATCGAAAAGGCATATGAGTTATATCAAGAAATTCCTGATGCTCAAGCTCGTATTCAAATGGCAGAATTGTGGTATTCTATTCATAATGAAATGAGTACGAACCTTTGTGATTATTTGATTCGTCGGACTGGTCGCTTGTATTTTGAGCGTCAAACTTTGGGCGATTTGTATCCAAATTTAGCGAAAGCGATGGCAAAGTTATTGGGTTGGGACGAAGCAAAAACGTTGCGTGAATTGGCGAAGTTTAAGGAAGAATATGAGGAAGTTGTGGATTTTGAAGTGAATCCATAAGTGCAAAATTCCATAGGTGCAACCTATGGTTACTTGTATTAAACACTTCCAGCGTTTTTCGTGTTTTGAAAAGTCATGTTTGCGGTTTTGTGGACATGACTTTTTTGTGTTTTGTTGGGGAGTTAGAATTTATTACTTGCGAAAAGTGATTGTTTTGAAGTAGATTTAGCTATGGATATTTTGTTTGAGGATAAAACAGGTTTCACAAATTCAAAACCTGTTTTAGATGATAAGCGTTTTGTAACACACTCAGTTAAATACAGAGAATAAAAACGGTGGTTTGTGATATTCTCAAACCACCATTTTGACTTATAAAATAATAGAATTAGGTTTTAAGATTTTTACGCTTATTACCTTTCTTTTTATCCTTTTTCTGCTTTTTATCTTTACAGCCGCAGTCTTTAGATTTGGCAATTGCTTTCTGTTGTTTTTGCTTCTTTTTATTTGCATTACTCGAACTACTTGCATCAATACAAATAATCTCCTCGCACAATTGACAATTTTCATTAATAAATGTCAAACGAATACAAATTTTTGCATAAAGCTCACAACAAGGCAATTCTGTTACTGGCGGCAAATAAATTTCAATTGGTAATTTATCACCAGAACTTAAATCAAAGCCATTTGGATTTTCCCAAATCACTTCCCGAATATTGGTATAAGGATGATTCGGAACAATGTAAGGCGATGCCAAACTATTCCCAATTGGCACACTCGGAGTTATTTCTTGAAGTTCGTGTCCATACAAACTTGCCCACATAAATGGTTTTTTGATGCACTTTATACAATCCGTATAATTTGCCGATAAGTCATAAGAAACTACACTCGCTCGAATTGTAGTAAACACAGTTGGAGAAGTAATACCTAAATAAGTTGTCAATAGTTGATAGCTTTCACAGTCCCGATTTTCGTTAGTGATTTCGGTATGTAATTCTTCTACGGTCAAGTCTTCACAAAGGTCGCAGTTGCAGTCATTTCCGCTTCCTATTCCAGTATCATCATCGTCCGCTTTAATTTTTACACAAGCCTCGTTGGTTTCTCCTACTTCCAACACGACCGAACTTCCTTCTTGACTTGCTCTGAATAAGAAGGTATTACACGCTGTCTCTCCTTCCTTTGCAGTTATCGGTACAATGCCATCAAATTCAAACGTCCAGCTATCGCCAGGTTGTAATACTAAACCGTCTAAATCAATCACAAAGCCGTTGCCTGTTGGTGCTGCTTGTAAAATAGCTGGAATTGTACCCGAACAAGGAACTGGAACATTACTACTATTACTAATCGCTGTATAATTCATAATAGTATCCAACTCTGGACGATGATTTTTAAGGTGTTGGATTGTTCCTGTCGCTAAAGTGCTAAAGTTAGTTGCTGCTATTTCAAATTCGCTATTTCGAGGATTACAGTTAGTAGTTCCGCCATTGTTGAGGTACAAATCACCAATGTGCGGCATATCATCTACGAGTTTGATATTCGTCAAAGCAGTATTTCCTGTATTCGTTAATTTTACCTGATAACGAACCGTACTTCCTGCCACAACTTCTACTTGATTAGAAAAAGTCGTTCCTCCGTCTGCACTGACGAATTTTTCGGCTTGTAGTTCGTCAAGGGTACACATCGTGTAATCGGCTGCTAAAACAAAATTTACAGCTTGATTAAACTCAAGATTTGCCTTTCCATTCTTCCCTTTATTATTAGGCATTGCTACATTATTGACCAAACAATCAAATCCAATAATGATACGTGGAAAATCAGGACCAGGAATGTTTACTAATGTTGGATTGGCTGCACTTGCGAGAATCGTCCAAGATGGACTTGTTGTGTTTGGAGGATTATTATAAGTAACCATACTTAAACTCGTCACTTCGTACTTTTCTTGATTTTCTATTTCACATATTTCTCCATTAGGTTTGTAATCATTATTATTAGAAGTATAATAATGAACCGTTTCGTTGCCAAGATACTCCAGATTGGCTGGTAGATTATCTGTAATAACTAAATCCTGCGTTAATGGCGCATCACCTGGATTTAGTGTATGTAAGTAAAAACGAATTGTATCTCCAGGTGTATAACAATCTTCATCACATATACTCTTGGCAGAAAGCAACTTAGGTTGAGGAGTAACTACCGTGATTTCATGATTATCACTTAAATCAACATTATCATTTCCACCATTTCCACTTCCGCCATTATTGCCTCCGTTGTTTGAGCAATTGATTACAATCGGTCTGAAAGTAGCATTAGCCTTATTATCAATTTCAGTATCTTCTAATACATTAGCATCAATTCGAGTCGTAATTATAATGTGAATCTCATCTTGAGGTAGTAATATTTCACCTGCTTGTAAGGTGAAACGATAAGCTTCTGCACCACTTACAGGATGTGCTGCTGAAGCCACAGCCCAGACACCTCCTCGCATAATCTCAACAGTAGGTACTTGACTGTAAGGGTAACTATTACGCTAAGACATAAATTTGAGTATATAATTTTTAATTTTATCAATCATGACTTTGATGTCATTATTAGAAATAATCGACCAGTTAAAAATATTAGCCAAATGTTGATTATAGTAGCTAATATAATCCAAAATTTT
>JBGCFH010000028.1:0-15576 GCA_045106825.1 Saprospiraceae bacterium
TGCTTTCGCAATATTAGATTCATGCGAAATGCCAGCAAACGTACAATTTACAAACGCTTCACAAGGTGCAACCAATTATTTATGGCGTTTTGGAAATGGCGATTCAACATATGTTTTCAATCCAACGGAAACTTATACACAGCAAGGTACTTATATAGTTGAATTAGTAGCCGAAAATCAGTTTGGTTGTCGAGATAGTATTTCGCAGACTTTTGATTTATTCGCTCCGCCAGTTGCCGTTTGGACAGTTGACCAACCGAATAGTTGTCTGCCATCAGAAGTATTTTATACCAATAATTCAACAGGAAATGGATTAAACCATTTCTACAATTTTGGTGATAACAACAGTACAACCGTTGCTTCGCCAACACATATTTTTAACAATGTTGGAACGTATATTTCAACCTATTATGTAACAGATATAAACGGCTGTTCAAGTGATACATTAAGCGAAACTATCGAAGTTTTCCCTGTTCCGACCAGTGATTTTGCTTTTGAAATAATAGATTCGTGTACTATTCCGACTTTGGTAAGTTTTACCAATCAGTCGCAAGGTGCAACGAATTATGAATGGCGTTTGGACAATGGGCAAATCTTAGGCAATATTGACCCAACAACCTACTACAATCAAGCGGGAGTTTACACGGTTGAGTTAGTTGCCGAAAACAGTTTTAGCTGTCGAGATAGTTCGCAGCAAACTTTTGAGATTTATGAACCGCCAACAGGCTTTGTTACTTATGAACAGTTAGATACGTGCCAGCCATCATTGGTACAATTCTATCCAAATGCCTTAAACACAACCGATTATTTTTGGAACTTTGGAAACGGACAAACTTCAATTGTTGCAGAACCAATTGCAACGTATCAAAACGTTGGTATTTATGATGTAGAACTAATTGTTGGTGTGAATAATACCTGTTTTGATACCTTAACATACACCGATTTTGTTCAAGTCTTTCCACGTCCATTTGCCAATTTTGTTCATGTAGATACAATGGTTGATGGTCGATTTAAAGGTATTGTCCGATTTTTCAACCATTCCATTGGAGCGAATCAATACGCTTGGGATTTTGGTGATAATACGACTTCAAACTTAGAACATCCATTACACGCTTTTCAAGCAAATGGTCTATTTGATGTCCAACTTGTAGCAACGAATAGTTTCAACTGTTCAGATGATACAATTATTGGTGTTCGGCCAGATTTCTTTGGAACATTAGTATTTCCAAATATTATGACACCAGGTTCAAACTCAGGCGAAGATGAATTTTTTATTCCGAAAGGAATTGGTTTAGAATCTTATTTAATAGAAATATTCGACAAGCAAGGCACAAGAATTTGGCACTCCGAAGCCATTGATGCCAACGGTACACCAGTCGATAGTTGGGATGGAACGTTTCAAGGTCAAGATGTACCACAAGGTGCGTATGTTTGGAAAGTCAAGGCACAGTTTATCAATGGTTCGACACAACATCGGACGGGAACGGTGACGGTTGTGCGGTAAAGAATATATTCATGGAGTTGGTAATTATTATCAACTCCATTATTTTTTGGATTAAAAATCAATGTTTATGAAAACAATTTTACAATACTTAATAATTGGTCTGTTTTTGTTTTTCAGTTTGGAAGGATTCGGGCAGTGTCCAAGTGCAGATATGAATGTGTCAGGTACGAATTCTGGTTGTGAAGGACAATCTATTACCGTTGATAATAACACAACAAATCCTACACAAGTTGATTCGTTTATTTGGCGTTGGAATAATGACGTTGATTATGGTTATCCTGATACTTTTATCACAGTGTTCAATATGAATAGCCAAACACATACTTATGTTATTCCTGATGCTGCTGTTAGTAATAATTGTAATACAACCAGTTTAGAATTTGAGATAGAATTAGAGGTTTATGACCAATGTAACGTTAATTTAAGTTCAAATTCTTCACCAATTTTTATTTACATCAAACCTCGACCATTATTTACGACTTTTACGCCTGTTGTCTGTCTCGGAGAATCTATTTCATTCTCAAACTCAACTTGCCCGAGTGTATCACCTGGTATTAGCTATGAATGGGACTTTGGCGATGCGTCACCAAATTCAACACAATCAAATCCAAGTCATACTTATACAACTTCGGGAACGTATACCGTTACATTAACTGCTACAAATGACGATGCAGCGGTAATCTGTGGCACTTTATCAGATACCTATCAAATGCAAGTCACCGTTTTAGATGCTCCACAACCACAATACACCTTATCCGCTACTTCTTTAAACAGTACACAAGACACAATATGTGCAGGTAATTCATTAACCATAAGCAGCCAGTCTTTAAACACAGATTCTATTAATATTGATATTTCACCAAATAATGGCTTTACTCTTACATCTGGAAATGATTATACTAATCCAACGTCTATCAACTTTACAAACGATGGATTGTATACAATCACCTTAAAAACATACCAATGTAACGGTGCAAATCCTTGTAATCAACAAAATATTATTTGTGATGAAGAAGTAACATTTGATATTTATGTATTGCCATCAAGTGGTGCAACTTTAGATGTTGATGATTGTATCAATAACTTTATCGTTGATTTTAACCCTGATTTTCAATACACAGGAACGCCACCTTCAGGTGTAGTTTGGAATTTTTTAGATATAAATGAAAATACAACGCATCCGAGTCAAACTGGTGTTAATCCATCATCAGTAGATTATACAACTAATGGATTTGGTACTTACATCGTAGAAGTCATCTATCCAGATGCTTGTAATAATCAAACTTTACGAGATACTTTTATAATTGGTGAATTAGCGACTTTTGCACCTATTCCTGATTATTGTGAAGGTTCAAATGTCCAAATCAATTTAGATGATTTGATTTTGACACCAGCTAATAGCGATTTTGATTGGTCAGGAAATGGTGTTTATATTGGTAATAATGGCGATGATTCTTTAGATATTTCCGGTTTATCCGTTGGAAGTCATACGGTAACTTACATGGATTCATCGGGTTGTAATTCGACAGATGATTTAACGTTTAATATTTTAGATGGTGCAACGATTAGTTTAAATACCTTTCCAAACTGTTTTACCGATACGATTTTTAATGTAAATAGTTTTGTTGTTCCGCCTTTTGGAACTTACGACACCGTTTATTGGGAAGTTTATCATTTACCGAATATTACAACGCCTGCTTTTACGTATGATACACTTTATCCAGGCAATATTCAAGTACAATTGGATTCAACATTGATAAAAGTAACTTTGGTATCACAATGTGGCACAAGTACCGACAGCGGTTATATTTATGTACCAGACATTTTGGTTTTGGATACGCTTTTGAGTCAGTGTAGCAATGTCGATACTTGTATTAATTTAGATGATTTAATCCTAAGTCCAACTGGTTTATGTTTAACATGGAGTGGAAATGGTGTAAGTGGCAATTGTTTTAATCCATCACAAGCCAACGTTGGTTTTAATACGATTTCTTATGTTGGTTGTACGGATGCTTGTTATTCCAATTCATTTGTAGTCGAAGTAACTGATGGCAGTTCAAACTTACAAGATGACCAAATTTGCGTAAGCAGTTCACCGATTATTTTAGATGATTTGCAAGATGGAATTTGGTCGAGTAATGGAAATGTAAATGGAATTGTGAATGATGTTTTGTTTCCTAACATAATGGGTTCAGGAATTTTTGAAGTTTATTATCAATCAGATTCAGGCAGTTTATGTTTGATTCAAGATACTTTTGAGATTACAATTGATTCTTCCGTAACTGCACTTGTTGGTGTGAATGCTCCGAATTGTGTGGATAGTATTTTTATATTTCAAAATTTGTCGATTCATAATGTTATTAATTGGTCAGATGGTTCATCGGGAAACACAACGATGGTAACTTATCCGTCAGCAAATACTTACAACGAATGGCTCGTAGTTGGCAATACAACTTGTAATGATACCTCATTTTTTGATGTTGTTGTAGAACCGTTGATTACAGGCGATATTTCAATTGATAATTTGAATATTGGTTGTTTTGGTGCAACAATAGATTTAAGCGTTGCGAATCCTGATGATTCTTATAGCTACTTTTGGGAAGTTGACGGCAATACTTCAACTATCGAAAATCCAAGTTTTTTTATTAATGGAAATATCATTGATACCTTAGTTCACATCAACTTGACGATTACAAATACTTGTGGTACGCTGATGTTACAAGATACGGTTTTAGTACCAGCTATTTTTAATGCAGGATTTGGAGCATTACAAACCGATACCATTTGTCATGGTGAGTTGATTACGTTTGCTAATATTTCCACAGGATTTATTGACAGTTATACGATTTATTACGGCAATGGCGATTCTTCGGTGAATACAATGATTGACCAAATTTATTATAATAATACGGATTCTATTATTCATTATCAATTGATGATGGTGATTTACAGCAACCTTTGTGGTACAGATACGGCTTATCAAAATATCTATGTTTTACCATCAGAAATAGAAGCTGGTGGATGGATTGACGGATTTTCTGGTTGCGAGCCATTAGAACGACAATTTATTTGTTACAGTACACCTGGTACTGTTTCTACCTTCTTTTTTGGGAATGGTTCGAGTGCGACTGGATTTAGTCCCGAAGATACCTTATATTACACTTATCAAAATTCAGGCATTTATTATCCTTATGTTGTAGCTGTTGGTTGTGGCATTGACACATTCTATTTTAATCCTGTAACGGTCAATGAATTACCAGATTTAGGCTTTTTTCATCAGTTGGAGGCTTGTGTTGGTGAAACGGTTATTTTTACAGATACTTCTAATTTAGCCTCTAATTTACAATGGTTTATAGATGGTATTTTAGTCCAAAGTATAGATGATTTGGTTCATACTTTCGACAATGCTGGGACTTACGAGGTTTGTATGCAAGGAACACACATTTTGACGCAATGTAGTCATACAGTTTGTAGTCAAATCACGATTGTGGATAACCCAAATAGTTTTAGCGGCATTACGATTTCTCCAACTATTGGTTGTAATCCTTTAGAAGTCACGGTTGATGTTACTATTCCTTTTGACAGTTTACGCATTGATTATGGAAATGGTCAAGTTCGTTATAATTCAAGTACCGTTTTATATGATAGTGTTGGTGAGTACACGTTAAAAATTCGCCTGTTTAATGCCAGTGATTGTTTCATTGATACAACGGTTTTAATTCAAGTTCGCCCAGCTATTTCAGTAGTGGCTTATGCCAATCCTTACGAAATTACTTTAGGTGAAAATACAGAAATCAGTGTTGTTTCTGATGTTGATATTATTAATACTATTTGGACTTTACCCGACAGTTCGACTTTAACGAATCTTCAAAATTTTGAAGATGAACCAACGATTATTGGTATTAATAATTATCACGTTTTTGTAGAAGCAGAACACGGTTGTTTTGGTGAAGATACAGTACAAGTTAAAGTTTTTGATGAGCGAAATATATATATTCCAAATGCTTTTACACCTAATACTGATGGTCGAAATGATGAATTTCAAATCTATACAGGAAAAGGCGTAGTCGAAATCCAAACTTTTATCATCCACGATAGATTCGGAAATCGAGTCTTTGAAGCGACCAACTTTTTACCAAATGACACAAATGCCAGTTGGGATGGAACACACCGAGGAGAGGAATTGACACCACAAGTATTTGTGTATTACGCAGAGGTTTTGTTTAGTGATGGTAAGGTTGTGTCGTATAAGGGTGATGTGACTTTGGTGAGGTAATGCTAACAATTTTATCAAGTTATCAAATCTTACAGGTTTTAAAAAACCTGTAAGATTTTTCGTGATAGTTTTCTAAAATTAAACTAAGAAAATATGAAACATTATATTTTAATAAGCCTATTATTCCTATTCCCTCAAATCGTCAATGGCGTACATTTTAATAATGACAATCCTACTGAAAAAATACTACTATTAGAACATCGGACTAAGGATAAAACTAAAGAAGTACGATTAAAAACCAAGCTTAAAATTCGAACGAACAAAGGGGAAAAAATCAAAGGAATACTAACTGATTTGCGGCAAGATGCGCTTCTTATTGATGGTTCAGTAATTCCGTTGGAAGATATTGAACAAATAAAACCTCGTACAAAACGCTCTGGGTTGTTCTGGTTGGCTTGGTCACTTGTGATTGCAGCTATTTTAGGTGTTATTATCTACGCAGGTATTTTATTTACGATAATATTTAGTACAGGTATTTTTCTAATCGCAATAGCTTCACAGTCAAATCCTTTTGAAGAAGCTATCAGAACACTTGCAATAACAGCAATAGTGGGTGTTTTAGGATTTCTTGGTTTAACCACTTATACACTTGCTACGAAGCCAAGATGGTATAACATGAAAACGTGGCGACTACGCTCTATTAAATCATAAGGAATTAAATTATAAACCAATTTTCAGAATCTAATTGACATAAAAAATTAGTTTTTGAAAAACTTAAATTATGTATTATGCAACTCAAAATTTCACTTTCAATTGTATGTTTACTTTTCTTATTTAAGGTTGGATTTGCTCAAGAAGAATATACTTTATCTTACGATAACCAAAAAATAAAAACCACATCAGTAACTGCTCGAAATGGTGTCTCTAATTATAATCTCACACTTTTGCCTGGACAGCATTTTGTAGGAACACGCTATCTTCTAAGCACTAATAATACAACGTTAAACGGTAATTATCAGACCGCTAATCTTCCATCATGGCTTAATAGTGTTACACCCAGTAATTTTACATCCACAGGCTGTACAGATGTCGTTATAACACAATTTGATTTTACAGCGCCTAATGTAGAAGGCACATACACTTATACTTTAATTGAAGGGAACGACAATTGGAATGATCTGCAAATTACTTTAACGGTAGATGCTCAACCGACTGCTGATACAGTCACTATCACAGGTGACATATTTAGCACCGATACAATTTATCAAACACTTCAATTTAATGGTTTTTCACTTCCTTGTATTACACCTTATTTTCCGAATAACAGCGGTTTGCCGACTCAATATTATATTCCAAATACAGTAAATTGGATGACGATTCAACCTGACAGTTTTTTATTAGCAAATAGTCAGCAGCAAATTGTTGAAAAGATATTTCAAAGTAACATTGCAGGAACGTATCAAACATTAGAAACATTGGAAATAAACGGTGTTCAATCTCCAAATTTTACTTATTATAAATATATTGTTGAAGCAGATACGTTGGGAAGCTGTATGGGAAACTGGCAACATAGAACGATTGCAGCAACAAGGTCATACAATGGTATTCCGCATACTGGAACAATGAGTTATAGATGTGGTAGTGGCTCAACGATTGATAAACCATTGATTATTGTAGAAGGATTTGAAATCGAAGGCGATTATGATGTTTATGATATGGAGAATAATTATGGTGGTTTGCTTTCTGGTGCTGAATCATTGGGTTATGATGTAATTTTTTTGGATTTGCATCAAAATCGTGGTTACATTCAAAATAATGCTTACTTATTGCAAGAAGTTATTGAGGAAGTGAATGGAATTGCTGGTGTCGATAGCATCGCTGTTTTTGGTGTAAGTATGGGCGGATTGATTGCTCGTTATGCTATCGCAGATATGGAACAAGACAACAAAAGCCATCGAGTAAAATTATATGGCTCAATAGATAGTCCGCATCGAGGAGCAAATATTCCTTTGGGTATTCAGTATGTGGGGCAAGTTTTAGATTTAGAACCAATGAGGTACGTGAATACAAATGTTGTAACGCTCAAAATATTTTCAGGAGCAGATACATTAAATGTTACACAAACAACTACATTATACGAAATATTCGAGATTCTATCTTCTGCTTTTGACAACATTAATCCTAATAATAGTGGTTTGTCTGATGCTTTTGAGTTATTAAATGAGTTACAAGCCATCGCACAATCACCTGCTGCTCAACAAATGCTGATGGTACAGGCAGAGGATTTAACCATTTTAAACGCTCCAAATTATACGCATAATTATGATCCTTTGCCACTCTTCGATAGCTTTATGACTGAATATCATAATTTAGGTTATCCACAACATTGTCGGAATATTGCGATAAGCAACGGTGCAAAGTGTAACGATTTTCAAAATAATAGTACAAATAATGAAATTATTGATACGACAATTGTTTTTGATTTAGATACTTTAAATATTCCACTTTTGGATAGTATTGAGTTTGAATTGGCAGCACAAAATGCTGATGTGGCAATGCCTAATAACGTCTTAGATATTAATGTTATTTTCCATTATTCCTTTGAGTTATTTGGTTTCACGATTCCATTTACAACGGCACTTGATGTAGATGTGTTTGCATCCGATACGATTCCGAGAGATTTTCTTTCGGGAGGTTATGTTGGATATAATGCGAATGGTTTTGAATTGGATAATTTTTCTTTTGTACCAACATATAGTGCTTTAGATGTTGATTATGATTCTTTAGATATAGCAATTTCACCATTTGATAATTATGCAAAAGCAGATACAAATACGTTTCATCCTTTTATTTATGAACAAAGTTTAAATAACTGGCTATTGGCAGAATTAGGTGGAAACCCTCAAAATTCAGTTATGTGTGGTGATACCTTACCTGATTTGCAAATTGTTGATGCGGTTTTAATACCAGATACTACGATATTTAAACATGGCGATAATTTTAATATTGATATTGAATTTAAAAATTTTGGAACACAAACTGCCCTTCCGAGTTTCGCAATTGTTTATTTATCTGATGATGAAATAATTGATAATGGTGATATTGGACTAAATGTTATCAATGTTGATTTGTTAATGTCTAATCAAACGGAAAATAAAATAACGCCCCAAATACCCATTGCCAATACAATTAGTTATGGTGATAAATTTATCCTTATCGAAACAGATGCCACTAAATCAATTGCAGAAACAAAAGAAAATAACAACTTTTATAAAATCCCGATTACGATAATTGATACAACAATTACCAATACACCAACTCTACCGTGGGAAGTTGCTAATTCAACGATTAAACATGACATTATTATTCCAAGCGATGTTTTTACAAGTATCAAAGGAACGCAGATTACTGAAAATGATTATATCGGTGGTTTTTATGATGATGGTGGTTTATTCAAATGTGGCGGTTATGTACAATGGGACAGCAGCGGAGTTGTATTACGAGTTAATGGAAATGACCTGACGACACCTACAAAAGAAGGGTTTGATTCTACGGAAGTAATTCAACTAAAAATTTATAGATTAGACATAGAACAAGAATTACCATTAACCGCTGTTTACAGATTGCCATCTGATGATTCGACAGGAACGGTAAATGCTACAAATACGTTTATCAGAGAAGGAGTCAGTCTTGTTGATTCGATTTATACTATCGACACACTTTCTATCTCACTCTCGCAAAGTTGGAACATGATAGCGTCCAATGTTCATCCGCCAAATATGAACATCGAAAATATTACAAATTCAATCGTCAATAATATCGCCTTGGTGAAAGACATTACGGGACAAGCCTATATTCCTGACCCGTTTTTGGCAGTCAACACTATCGGACAATGGAACATCAGAGAAGGTTATAAAATTAGAATGTTGCAACAAGATACCTTGCATTTATTTGGTCATTCGATTGTACCTGAATTATCGCCGATTGACATTCAGCAAGGTTGGCAAATTATTCCTTTTTATCCTAAGAATGAAACGGATATTAGTATGGCTTTAGCAGCGATTGATGCAGAGATTGAGATGGTAAAAGATGCTTTAGGAAATACTTACATTCCGTCATTCAGTATTAATACAATTGGAAATATGAACGCCAGTCAAGGTTATCAACTCAAAGCAAATAATAATACGACCTTGTTGTATAATCAAAATCCAATTGTAGGACGATCGCCAGTAAACTCATCAGGAAATACGAACACAATACCAGTTCATTTTACAAATATCAATATTACAAAAGCTAATTCGACGATTATTTTTCCAATGAATCGTGTAGATTCTTTACTGAATATTGGTGACGAAATTGGTGTTTTTAATACTCAAAATGAGCTTTGCGGTGTCGGAGTTTACAATGGACAAAACTTTGCCATTACCGTTTGGGAAAAAGAAAACGCTGCGGATACTTACGGAATGACGACTGGAGAAAACTACACGTTTAGAATTTGGTATCAACAATACAATCAAGAAGTGCCGCTTTCGGTCATCACGTATGAAGTTGGTGACAGCCTTTATGCTAAAGATGCGATAGCGGTTATCAAAGATATTTATGCACCAACTTTAACGAATACAACGACGATTTTAGAAACAAATGACATTATTTGCTATCCAAATCCAACTGCGGATAGAGTAACTTTCCGACTAAATCTACCAACTGCTCAAACTGTTTCAATTTACATTACAGATGTACAAGGAAAACAACATACTGTATTAAACGAACAAAATTTAACTACTGGTCAACATGATATACCGTTCGATTTGCAAGGCTGGGCAGCAGGTGTTTATTTTTATCAAGTTATCGTTGATAATCAAGTATTTACCAATCAGTTGACAGTTGTTAAGTAATATTTTACCACAAACCGTGACGGTTTTCAAAACCGTCACGGTTTAATTATTCACGCACATAATTTTTTTAAAAATCAAAAAATCAAAACCATGAAAACCATAAAAAATTTGCTACTTACTTTATTAGTTACCCTTTTTACTATTACATTTTTATCTGCTCAGACGACTTATACCGTTAATAGCGATGCTACAAATGGAGCTAACTTTTCATCGCTACAAGCTGCTGTGGATAGTGCTTCTACGGGTGATACCTTACTTATTGCTGCTGGTGGCTACGGCTTTACGACAGTTAATAAATCTATTGTGATTATTGGGCCAGGTTTTTTCTATGGTGCAAATCCACAGATGGGAAGTTCTGCTGCTGAGGTCAGTGGAATGAAGTTAGATACTAATTCGGCAGGTTCTACTATTATGGGATTGAAGTTTAATGTTAATACAATGCAGGGAAAAACATTTTCACTTTGGATAAAAAATGTGAATACAACTACAAATTCCACATCAACTGTTACTATAGTTCGTAATTATTTAGGAGATGGGGTTTCAAGCTCTTTACAAGGTGTTTTAAATATTGATAATTCAGCAAATATTTTATTTTCGCAAAATTTTATTAATAATTTCGATATAGGAAATTCAGTTTCTAATGCAATATATCTCAAAAACTCAACAAATATTAATTTTCATAATAATATAATACGTTCAACTAAGGTGATTATTAGAAACGTAGGAAGTTCATCTGCCAATTTTAAACAAAATGTGTTGCATGGTTTGATGTCGAATTATGATTTAAATGGAAATGGTTGCTCTTTCACGAATAACATTCTATATGAAAGCATAGGAAGTGTAACAGGAGCAGTAGGCACAACTGCCAACAACATCTGCACAGGAACTACATTTGGAACTGCCAACGGTAACCAACAAAATGTAAATCCAAATATAATCTTTGCAGGTTTCCCCACCTCAAATGGACAAAATATCGACCAGAGATACCAATTAGCACCTGGTTCACCTGCTGAGAATGCAGCACAAAATGGTGTTGATGATTGCGGAGCTTATGGTGGAAGCACACCTTACGAGCCAAGCGGCTTTCCTGCTGGTCCTGCGATTATAGAATTATCTGTACCTGCAACGAGTTCTGGGTCATTGATGATAAATGTGAAGGCACGTAATCAGTAATTTTTTCTTAATTCATGGAATTATTATGGAAGTTGGTTTTTACTAACTTTTATAATAATTTTTTAAACCATTTTGATATGAAAAAGTATCTTTTATGGATAATAAGTTGCTGGTTGTCTTTTGCAGTTGTTGCTCAAAATATAACCGAAATAGAATATTATTTTGATACTGAACCCAATTTAGGTTTGGGTAATGCGACCTCAATTAGCATCACGCCTGATAGTGTTGTTGATGTGCCGAATTTTAATATCAACACGAATCAACTTTCTGACGGTTTACATACGCTTTATGTTCGAGCGAAAAATGCCAATGGAATTTGGTCGCCTGTTTCACAAGCTGTTTTTTTTAAAACATCATCAGGAAATAATGCGAATATTACGCAAATAGAATATTATTTTGATGAAGAACCAAGTACAGGTTTAGGTGGTGGTACACAAATTCCAATCACACCAGGTAATTCTGTTGATGAGATGAATTATACCATTAACACGAATCAACTTTCAGACGGTTTGCATACGTTGTACGTCCGAGCGAAAAATGCGAATGGTATTTGGTCGCCTGTTTCACAAGCTGTTTTTTTTAAACAAAATTCGACTGTTACAACCATAGATTTAATTGAGTATTATTTTGATATTGAACCGGGTTTAGGAAATGGTACTCCTTATAATTTAACACCTTCTTCTAATGTAGATGAGGATATTCTATTAGACTTAACAGGTATAAGTCCGGGTGAACACGTTGTTTATGTTCGTGCAAGAAATACGAACGGATATTGGTCGCCTGTGGCACAAGATACTTTTTATTTAGATATTTATACACAGTTTGAATATACTGGAAATTGTGTTGGTGAACCGATTCAGTTTACAGATTTGACCATTGCAGATACGACTTTGATTAGTTGGGAATGGGATTTTGGGGATAATGGGACGGCAACCACACAAAACCCTCAACATACTTACACTTCAGCAGGAACTTATACCGTAGAACTGATTGTCAATAGTTCAACAACGTCAGACACAATCACCAAACAAATCACGATTGATTCTATTTCTACGACAACGGTAAATCTTACGACTTGTAACCCAAATAATGTCGGAACTGTTATAGATACGGTACAAAATCATTTAGGTTGTGATAGCATCATTACGACCATTACAACTTTAGATAATATTTGTAATAATCCACCGACAGCCGTTAATGATAATTTTTCCACAACCATTAATACAATATTAAATGATAATGTATTAACGAATGACAGTGACGTTGATAATGATAATTTAATTATAAATACAACGCCGATTGCTAATCCGACAAATGGTATCGTTGCTATTGCATCAAGTGGCATGATAACTTACACACCGAATAATAATTTTGTCGGTACAGACTTATTTCAATACGAAATTTGTGATGATGGAACGCCAACATTTTGTGATACCGCAACGGTAACCATTATGGTAACAAATCTTATTTTACCAATAGCCAATTTTAATTTTAATACAAACAATCTAACCGTCAACTTCACCAATATATCCCAAAACGCCACTAATTACTTATGGGATTTTGGAGATGGAAATACAAGTTCGGGAATTAATCCGACGTATATTTATACCAATGCAGGAACATATAACGTTTGTTTGACCGCTTCCGATGGTAGTGGAAATGATAGCACTATTTGTAAAATGGTAACAGTTACCAATCCAAATTCTTGCGGTACATTACCGACGATTACAAGTGTATTTTATGGTAGTTTGACAACTTGCTTAATGGACGACGGAGAAATTCACATCACCGCAACTGGTGGAAATCCACCTTATCAATACAGTATTGACAATGGTCAAACCTGGAGCGTAGATAGTTTTTTTACGGGTTTGTCAGCAGGATTTTATCAGGCTTCGGTTAGAAATGCCTCGGATACTTGTGTTGTTACAGATACTGGAGGTGATTTACTTCAACCCGTACTTTTGACTATCGACAGCCTTAATATTATACAACCTTCAAGCTGTAATAGTAGTGACGGTTCAGTAACAATATCTGGTTCTGGTGTATCTATATTAGAGTACAATATTAACGGTTCTCCTTTTTTAAATAATACATTTACAAATCTTCAAGGCGGAACATATACTTTTGGCATTAATAATACAGATGGAAATTGCCCGATTGATACCGTTATTACCTTACAAGGTGGAAGTTTAGGAAATCCAAACGCCAATTTTACGACCTCAATCAATGGTTTGACGGTGACATTGAATAATTTATCGACTAATTATAACAGTATTCTTTTGGATTTTGGAGATGGAACTACCACAATAAATAATAGTTCGACCTTTACCTATACTTATGCAACCGCTGGTACTTACACTATATGTTTGACTGTTTCAGATACTTGCGGTGTGAATAGTTCAAACTTTGGGTGTCAAAATATTACGGTTAGTAATAATTGTCCAACAATTGTAAATATAAGCTCAACTAATGTAACAGATTGTGGTCTGAATGATGGAACAATTACCATAACAGCAACGGGAAGTAACTTAGCATATAGTATTGATGGAGGCACAACCTTAGTGCTAAATGGTGGTTCGTTTGTCGGTTTAGGAACAGGAACTTATCAAACACTTGTAACGAACACAAACGATGGCTGTGTGACTTATGGTGATACCATCACAATAACGGCTCCGATAGCACCAACTATTGTAAGCATTACAGATTCTTGTATTGGTACAATCGAAGTACAAGCGACAGGAAATACCGCTTTAGAATATTCTAATGACAATGGTTCAACTTGGCAATCCTCACCTATTTTCACTAATTTGATAGTAGGTAATTATAATATAGCTGTTCGGAATATTGATGAAAGTTGTCCTGTGAATTACGTTAATAATCCTATTATAATTAGTCCTTGTAATAATCCGCCAATTGCTGATTTTACTTTTAATATAAATAACCAAACAGCTATTTTTAACAATATTTCACAGAATGCTACCAGCTATATATGGGATTTCGGAGACGGAACGACAAGCCTCACCACAAACCCGACACGTACTTTTGTAAATGGCGGTATTTACAATGTTTGCTTGACAGCAACAAACGGAAGCGGAAGTGATACATATTGCGATTCTGTTACAATTATTGTAATTTCACCTTGTAATTCTACTTTTCCGCTTTGGCAAAATCCACCTGTTACAGGAAATGATGCGACCTTTATTATTCCGCTTTCCGCAAATCCTACCGTCAACGGACAGCCGATGACAGCAGGTACACGTATTGCTTTATTGGATGATAATGATAGTTTATATGGTTTAGGTATTTGGAATGGTGTGAGTAATCTATTGATTCCAGCAAGAGGTGATAACGGTGGAACAAATGGGTTTGACAATGGCGATACCATTCGTATTAAGATTCAGTTGGCAGATGGAACGATTAGTAATTCTACTCACTTTACCTATATTCCTGTTGGTGTAAGTATTATTGACCATGCAGATACTTATCTTGATAATGTTGTTTTGGGTTTGTCTTCGCTTTCAGCAAATATACTTAGTACCTCTGGAACAGTTACTTATGATACACTTTACACTTGTGACTTAAATCAAGTTGGTAGTGTTGTTGATACGTTTCAGAATATTGCTGGTTGCGATAGTTTGGTCATTACAAATACGACTTTACTACAATCTGACACAACGTATTTACAAGCAACAACTTGTGATGCAAATCAAGTCGGTATTGATACGATAATTTATGCAACGAATGGTTGCGATAGTTTGGTCATTACAAATACGACTTTATTACAATCT
>JBGCFH010000280.1:0-1372 GCA_045106825.1 Saprospiraceae bacterium
TAACAGCAAGTGGCGGAACAGGTACATTAGAATACAGTAGTGATAATGGAGTAATGTATCAACCTTCAAATATCTTCACAGGTTTAGCCATAGGAAGTTACGATATTGTGGTGAAAGATGCTAATGGTTGTACAACAGCAGCACAATCAGTAAGTGTAACGTCTTGTTTTTCTGCAACGGTATCAAATACAACTAACGTAACTTGTTCAGGTGGAAATGATGGAACAGTAGAAATCACGGTAACAGGAGGAGCAGCACCTTATATCGTGAATGGTACAAATAGCTATGCGACAAATCCGTTTACGATTTCAGGATTAAATGCAGGAGCGTTTTCTTATACGATTACCGATGCGAATAGTATAACAGCTACGGTAACAGGAACAATAGCAGATGGTGCGATAGTAACGGTAACATTAGATAATAGCACCGACGCATCTTGTAATGGAGGAAATGATGGTAGTATTACGTTAGAAAATAATAATAATAATACCACATTATTTAGTGAAGATTTTGATGGTAGTATTCCTAATACATGGACAAATAATGCGATTTCTCCTAATGCAAATGCTTTGTGGCAATGGTCACCTGATGGATTATCACAAGGAGCTTATTGGGCAGGTACTCAACCAATTGCTTCACCGACAGGAGCTAATGGGTCTGTCATTTTCGATTCTGATTTTTATGATAATGGAGGGGTTCAAGGAGCATTTGGTTCAGGAATTGCACCAAGTCCACATGAGAGTCACTTGGTTTCCCCTGTAATAGATTGTTCTAATTTCGATACCATTGTTCTCAATTTCTATAATTTCTATAGAAACTTTCAGTCTCAAACTTTCGTTGATGTTACAAATGACAATGGAACTACATGGATGCCTTTTCAGGTAAATGCAACCGTTACAGGTGTAGATAAGTCCATCATAAATTTAGATATTAGCACAATTGCCGCTAACGAAAGTGCTGTTCAATTTAGATTTAGGTTTACAGGAGACTATTATTTTTGGACAATTGATGATGTAGAATTAATAGGAAGTCAAGCATCTGCGTTAACCTATAATTGGTCAAATAATACTACGGGCTCTTCTATTTCTAACTTATCAGCAGGAACTTATACTGTTACAGCAACAGATGTCAACGGTTGTACTGCAACTGAATCTTATCCGGTATCAGAACCATCAGCTATTATTTCATCTGCAAGTATGACAGCATGTAGTAATGGAGCAAATGGCGAAATCACCGTAACAGCAAGTGGCGGTACAGGTACATTAGAATACAGTAGTGATAATGGAGTAATGTATCAACCTTCAAATATCTTCACAGGTTTAGCCATAGGAAGTTACGATATTGTGGTGAAAGATGCTAATGGTTGTACAAC
>JBGCFH010000281.1:0-2788 GCA_045106825.1 Saprospiraceae bacterium
AATTGAGTGGAACTATTCCAAATTTTTCAAACCTTTCAAATTTAGATTATTTTAGTGCAGAAATTAATCAGTTAAGTGGTAGTATTCCAAATTTTTTTTTTTTGTTTAATTTAACACGACTACTGTTAAACAATAATCAATTAAGTGGAAGTATTCCAGATTTTTTATATTTACCCAACTTAACTATTTTGAATTTACACTATAATCAATTAAGTGGAACTATTCCAAATTTTTTAAATTTATCGAATTTACTTCATATCGAAATTAACAATAACGAATTAAATGGAATAGTACCTGTTTTTACAAATTTACCTGTTTTAACTTCTTTCTCCGCACATGAGAATCAATTAGACTCTTGTCCTGATTTTTCATATTTACCTAATTTTTTGAGTTTAAGAGTTTCAGAGAATCAAATGACTTTTGATGACTTGATACCTAATAAGCCATACATGACTCCATCTTTTTATTACTCTCCACAAGACTCTGTAGGAATAAAACAAAATATAGCCTTAAATATAGGAGATACTTATACAATAGGTTTAGATTTTGATGACACCGTCACCACCTCAACCTACACATGGTACAAAAACGGCATACAAATAGGAACAACAAACACCAACGAATACACCATCACCAACGCACAACTCTCCGATGCAGGACAATATGATGTACAAGTAATGAACTCAGTTGCTACGGCTTTGACACTTTATACTCGTCCGATTACATTATCAGTGGAATTATGTACACCAACATTTACAACTATTGTAAATTCTTGCGAACAATTGGTTTCTTGTACACTTGATACTATTCTATTAAATAATTCAACCTTAACTTATACTTGGGATTTTGGAGATGGTTCTTCAACCGTAACAGGAAATAATCCTTCACATACTTATCCAGTTGTTAATGGAGGAACAACAAATACTTATACTATTACATTAATCACTTCAGGAATAGGATGTGGAGCAGGAGATACGATTACTCAGAATGTATCTATCGACCAAGTTCCTATTGCAGGATTACAAAATCTAATAACAGGAATTGATGCAAATTTTCTTAGTTGTAATGCAACTCTTGTAAACCCTACTTATACCCTAACTGTTACAGATACTTCTATATTAGCAGGAAGTAGCAATATGTCTTACACCATAGATTGGGGAGATGGAAAAACTAATTTTACAGGAAGTACCATTCCTAATAATACCAATCATCAATATACCGCTCAAGGTGAATTTCCAATTACTTTATATGCTACTGGTAATAATGGTTGTATAGATACTTCTACCTATGACTTTTATAATGGCAATAATCCAAGTGTAGGTTTAAATAGTATTGGAATTCCAACAGGTTGTATTCCTTCTACATTATCATTTATTATTGATACTATTGTTATTGCTAATAATTCCCCCACAACAGAATATATTATTTCTGTCAATGATGGTTCTATACCTGATACCTTTAATGTAAATAATTTACCATCAATATATTATCATACATTTGATTCTACTTCTTGTGGCATTAACTCTTCAAGTTTTTCAGATGCTTATCAAATAGAAATGATTGCTTCTAATGTTTGTGGAATTTCTTCTGCGATAGTTGAGCCAATTCGAGTAAATAAAGCACCACAAGCAGGTTTTGATATTTTAGATGATACATTATGTGTAAATCAAAACTTTACATTTACAAATCAAACTATTGTAGGAAATTATTATTATTCAGGGACAAATAGTTGTATTACTGCTGTAACTAATAATTGGTCAATAGTACCAAACACAGGTTACAATATTACCAGTGGAAGTTTGACTGATGCCAATGGATTTAGTGCTGATTTTACTATTGCAGGAACTTATACGGTTCAATTAATTGTAGGAAATGCTTTAGGTGGTTCTTGTGAACCTGATACCATAGAAAAAAAAATATGTGTCGTTCCAATTCCACAATCAAGTTATACAATAGCTTCTGATTTTGGTTGTTATCCTCATATAACATCAATTACAAATACTTCAAATACCATTGGAAGTTGTGAAAGCTCAATTTACACTTGGACAACAAGTTTTCATGGTTCAGATTGTGGTTCTGGTTCTAATGTTCAATTTATAGGAGGCAGTAACCAAAATTCACAAGATATTACATTACAATTTGACTCTTCAGGAGTTTATGTTGTAACATTAATAGATAATAATCAATGTGGTGTCAATAGTTTTACAGATACAATTACAGTTGCTAATGCTCCACAAGTCTATATTGATAGTATTGCGAATATCTGTGGAAGTGGAACAATATCACCTCAAATTAATATTCCTACATCTAATAGTTGTTACTCATTACCAACATATAATTGGAGTTTTGTAGGAGGAAACCCGTCATCAAGTATAGGTGAAAATCCTGGAAATATTATCTATAATTCGTCAGGAACATATACTGTTTCTGTTAATGCTTCAAATGTGTGTGGCGTAACAAATACTACTCAAAACTTTTCAGTTTTACAAGGAGGCGGAACAAATCTAATCTATAATTCAGATACTTCTGTCTGTCATTTAACGGCTGATTTTCAGTTATACACAAATACAGCAGGAGGAACTTGGACAGGAATAAATGTTACATCAAATGGTGTATTTTCTCCTGCACAAATTGGTGTGTTTGATTTAGTTTATGAAGTTGGGAGTGGAAGTTGTAATCAAACAGATACGGTTTATGTAACTGTTACATCTTTGCCAATATTAAATTCAACAGCGGATAATGCGGTTTGTATTGGCGAAAGTATGACCTTAAATGTTTCAGGTGACCC
>JBGCFH010000282.1:0-24581 GCA_045106825.1 Saprospiraceae bacterium
TTACAGTTGGCTTTCGCCAATTGTTCGGGCGAACTGATTCATAGAATGGATGCGGACGATATTATGCCAAAGCACAAATTGGCGACTTTAAAACAATTGTTAGTTGACAATGGAAAAGGTCATGTTGCAACTGGAAAAGTGAAATACTTTTCAGAAACGACTTTAGGAGATGGCTACAAAAAATATGAAGCTTGGCTAAATCGCTTAACCGAAACTGGTGATAACTTTTCAGAACTGTATAAAGAATGCGTCATTGCTTCACCTTGTTGGATGGTTTATCGGTCAGATTTTGAAAAATGTGGCGGTTTTGATAGCGAGATTTATCCTGAAGATTATGATTTAGTTTTTCGATTTTATGAAGCTGGTTTGAAGTGTTTGCCTTGTTCTGAAACCTTGCATTTGTGGCGAGATTATTCTGTTCGAGCATCTCGAACTTCTGATTTATACGCTGATAATCGTTTTTTAAACATCAAATGTTTTTACTTTCTCAAACTAAATTTTGACGTAAGTCGCCCATTAGTTGTTTGGGGAGCTGGACGAAAAGGAAAGGCAATTGCTCAATATTTAATCAACAAAAAAGTAGCGTTTAACTGGTTGTGCAATAATCCAAAAAAGATTGGTAAAGATATTTACGGTGTATTGATGCAAGCGGAAACAGCGTTAGAAAATTTAGAAAACCCACAAGTAATTGTTGCCGTAGCGAACCATGAAGAACAAGCGGAATTAAAACAACATTTTCATAAAAATGGAATGGAAACGATGTTAGATTATTTTTTCTTTTGTTAATTTTTCGTACCGTCGAATTCATTCGACTGGTAATCCTTATACGTTTTTATTTTTTATCATATAAGGATTATCTAACGACTAAAGTCATCGATACTTTTTCAAAACTGCCAATAATTCTCTCAATCCTTCCGAATTTACAATGATAAATCGTTGATTATCAATATCCGTTTTTACAAAAAGTCTTGCCGTCATCATTCGACGTTGATTCGTTTGTATGGCTTTATTATCCATGATTGCTTGTACTTTCGTGCAAATATGTTGAAACTGTTCTGTTGAAATCTCTTGCTCAAAATCATCGCCTCCAGAATACGTTCCAGATGAACTTTCGTGTGGTTGAATCGCTTTGTAAGTCAACTTATTCGAGGTAACTCGATACGTATTATTATTAAAATCGTCCAATTGAATCGTTGTAATCATAATGTTTATTTGATTTACAATAGCGGCTGCTTTAGCTGCTGTATGAATCAGTAATTTATTGAATATCACTTTTATAAAAACGAGTGTAATAAATTATTCCAATAAAAGCAATAGTGCAAACCCAAAAGAAAATTCCAAAAGAAGATTGATTTTTTATAAAATCAATAATACTTGTATTGATAGTCGAAAATCGTAAGAACAATAAATTTAGAATAAATAAAGGTAATTTTTGCTTTGTTGGTTGTTTATAAAGTAACAGAAAGATGATACAAGTGAGCAAATATAATGCGTAGAAAGCCGAAATTAATGTAACATAATCACCTGTTTTCAAAAAATGAATATCATAATTCATGATATAATAAAAAATAGAGGTGATAATAAGCATTGATGTCGAAACGAAAAATATCAAATTCAATATGGAATATTTCAATACTTCAAGTAATGAAATTGTACTTAAGAATTTTAAATAGGCTTTCATATTAATAAAAATTTATTGTTCAAAAAACATTTTCGCTTCTGCCAAACTCTCATGTTTTCCCACATCAATCCAAGTAGAATCTGCCTGTCCCGAAGCCTCGGTGGAATGGTCAAAACCTTTAATTAATTCTGTTTTTGCTAATCGCAAATATGGATTAATAATTGAGAATTTGCCTTCTTCCGTCAATAAAGGAAAAATTGCTGGACTAATAACATGAATGCCGCTAAAGCCAAAAGACCAATGTTGACCTTCGGTTCGTCGAGCGATTTTAACTTCACCAGTTTTGATATTTTGCCAACCTCGTAATTGATTTTTATTATTAAATATTAAATAACGAGAAGTCGAGCGTTTGCGAATTGCCAATGTTGCTAAAGCATTGTTAGTCAAATGATAATCGTATAATTGTTTTAAATCCAAATCATGAATTACATCAACATTATGTACCAAAAAAGGCTGATTATCATCAAAAAACCAAGCTGCTTTTTTTAATCCACCACCAGTTTCCAAGAGTTCATTTCGTTCGTCCGAAATCGTGATATTTGCACCAAAACCATTATTTTTTTCAATCGTTTCAATCATCAAATCCGCAAAATGATGAATATTAACCATAATGTCGGTAAAGCCGAATTCAACGAGTTTTTCAATCGTAATTTGCAAAAGCGTTTTACCATTGATTTCGACCAATGCTTTTGGTTTGTCATTGGTTAATGGTCTTAAACGAGTTCCTAAACCTGCTGCGAAGATTAATGCTTTCATGTTGTAAATATAAGTTTAAACTGCAATAGACACAAAAGAAATTATTGAAATATCGAACTTGATTTTTGTATCTTTGTAAGGTTGATTTTTTAATTTGGTGGAAATACACCAAATTAAAAAAAACGATTTAATTCCGTCAATTTTGATGGAATTAGAATTATTAGAACGACCAACAATGGCGAAAAGCAAGATAATAAAAGTAATGGGAAATCCTGTGAAGTTGTCCTTCGTAAATGACGAAGAATATATCAACTTGACAGATATGGCGAGAGGACGAGAAGGCGATGCTGGTGAATATATTCGAAATTGGATTCGAGCAGGTTCTACGATTTCGTTTTTAGGTGTTTGGGAAAAAGTCCACAATGCTGATTTTAATTTGGTGGAATTCAACCAAATTAAAATGGAACAATCCGAGAACGCTTTTATTATGTCCACCAAAAAATGGATAAATCGAACTGGAGCAGTTGGTTTACAAGCGAAAGCAGGTCGATATGGTGGAACATATGCACATAACGAAATTGCGATTCATTTTGCATCATGGTTGAGTCCTGAGTTTCATGTGTATTTTGTGAAGGAATTTAAGCGATTAAAAGACGAAGAAGTTAAACAAAAGCAAGAAAATTTAGATTGGAATATCAAGCGATTTTTATCAAAAGTCAATTATAAAATCCAAACCGATGCGATAAAAAACAACTTGATTCCTTCTAATATCAAATCATCTGTAAAAGGTGCATATTACGCTTCGGAAGCTGATTTGTTGAATGTTGCCTTGTTTGGAATGACCGCAAAAGAATGGAAAAATATCAACAATGGTAATAAAAAAGGAAATCTCCGTGAAAATGCTTCGCCAGAACAACTGTTGGTTTTAGCAAATTTGGAAACACATAACGCTGAATTTATAAAAGAAGGTTTGACACAAGAAGAACGCCTCGAACGCTTAAATCAGATTGCGATTCATCAAATGCAATTGTTAGTCAATGTTGATTTTAATAAATTAGGCGAATAACGTACTGCTAAGTTATACTTGGCAGAGAAATAGTTGTTAATTATAAACCGAGTTTAACTCGGTTCTACTTTAAAATCATGTCCAATCTCGAAAAATTCACAAAAGATCTTTTAGCATTTGCAGCCGAAAACCTCAAAACCATTTCGCTCAAACGCAACGAATATCTCACCAAAGAAGGACAAATTGAACGGTATATTTATTTAGTGCAATCTGGAGCATTGCGAGTCATCTTACTCACCGAACACGAAGAACAAACGATTCGATTTGGATATCAAGGCTCGATTATCAATTCGTTATCGTCATTTTTCAACGAAACGCCTTCCGAGTTTTATATTCAAGCGATTCGACAAACCAAAGTTATTGCTATTCCTAAAACTATTTTTTTGACTTTCGTTTATCCCGAAACCTCGGTGGTCAATAATAGCCTGGAACATCTTCAATTTTACAACGCTATTTTAGAGAACCTAATTACACAACAAATCGAGCGAGAAGTTGATATACTAACGCATTCGCCAATCGAACGATTGAAAAGAGTACAAGCACGAAGTCCGCAACTCTTTCAAGAAATTCCAGCAAAATATATCGCTGCTTATTTACGAATGACACCAGAAACATTAAGTCGGATTCGGAATAGTTGAGCAGTACAACTTACTTTAAAGTATCTCGTAATCCTTCTACAAATGAAACAGCATCTTTTGTTACATTATAATCAAACTTTTCGATAACCTGTCCTGTACTATTCAGTACAACAAAATAAGGTTGAGTATCGGTATTAATAATTTCTTTTTCCAATAACATATTTAACGAACCAACATACGATAAACCGTTTTTAGGATATTTTGATTCTAATTTTTCTTTAAGATTTTGCGGTAATTTCCTTCTGTCATCAACGGACAATGTAATAAAGTTAAACTTAGATTTTACTAAATTACAAAGCTCAATATTATGAAAAATATCATCATTTAATTTTGCACTATTTACAGTACCGTAACCATAAAAATAAATCAATGTTGGCTTGTTAGAATATAGATTTTGGACTGTTCGAGCAAAATAATTCATAGAAGGAAAACCTGTTTTATCACCAAAATCAAAATCTGTAGAATCTCGTTTGGCAACTTTTGATAAGTGATAATTTTCCTTAACGTAAGTCTGATATTGTTCAATTAAAATCAAATAATTGATGTCTAATTTCTCACTTTCTGCCTCAAATAAACTATTCGTAAAGGTTTCAAATTCGGTTTCATCAAAACTAAAAACTTCACAAATTAACGATTTGCCTTCTTTCAAATTTGCTTTCGTAACGATTTTTTGATTGTATGTTTTGTAAAAAGTCTCTCGCCTTTCGTTCGATACTTTTATTTTTTCTGTGTCGTTTTGTTGGCGAAAAATCAGGATTTCATTATACAAATCTTGAACCGTTGCCTCACGACCTTTTTCACCAGAAATATTAGCAATAAAAATGGACAAAAGCGATAAATCTAACTCGTATTTTTCAACGCCACACTTTTCTAAATTATTAAAAACTTTGAGTAAAGCATCATCATTATTCTCAAATAAATATTGACCTAAAGGTAATTTCATTAATTCTTCACAAGTGATTTTTTGAGCCGATAAAGAAATAGAAACGCATAATAAAATAATAATTTGGAGTATTGTTTTCATAAAATTTGAGTGGTTAATTTTTTTCAAAAAAAGACTTTCCATAATATTCTTAATGATACAAATAAAATTAAAAAAGCCGTAACTTTTTTAATAATTATCGGATTAATTCGAGTAGCCGTAATTCTCGAACCGATTTGCCCACCGATTAAAACTGTTAATAATAATAATATAATGGATTGAAAATCAAAAGAAAAGCCATTTGTATGAATTTGTCCGATTAAACCAGCAATTGAATTGACTAAGATAAAAGAAGCGGTTGTTGCAGCGATAACTTTCGGAATATTCCAACGAGATAAGTAGAGTAGAGGCGACAAAAATATTCCACCTCCAATACCAACCAAACCAGACAAAAAACCAATTCCACCACCGATTATTCCATTAATATAAGGTGGTAATTTGACCGTTTTTTCTTGCTTTTTTAATAACATTAAAATCGCAGCAACAAGCAATGTCAAACCTAAAATTATAAAAAATACATCTTGCTTCATTTGTAGGCTTCCGCCCAAATAGGCAAACGGAATACTTAACAAAATCAGTGGCAAAATCTTCCGAACTTGTAAAAAATTATTTTTGTAAAACACATAAACCGAACCCGAAACGACCACAATATTACACAACAAAGCGACCATTCTAACTTCTGTAAACTCCAATGGAAACAACGATAAAATTGCCAAATAACTCGAACCTCCACCAAACCCAGCAGCCGAATACACAACAGCAATAACAAAAAATATTGGAATCAATGTGAATAGAAACTCGGACAAATTTTTTAAGTAATAGGTAATAGGTAAGAAGTAATAGGTAAATATCGAAAGTCCTTATTACCTATTACTTACTACTTATTACTTAATCAAGGATGTGCAGCAACCCAAATTTCACCGTCTTCAAATATTTCTTTTTTCCAAATCGGAACAGTTTCTTTAAGTGTATCAATTGCATATTGACAAGCAGCAAAAGCGGCTTTACGATGTGGACAAGCGACCGCAATCACAACGGCAATTTCCTTTAAGCCAACAATACCAACTCGATGATGAATCGCTACTTTTTCAGCAGGAAAATCTTGTAGAATTTGTTCAGCAATTTTGGTCATTTCTTTTATCGCCATCGGTTCGTAAGCTTCGAACTCTAAACGCAAAACTTCCTTGCCTTTTGTAAATTTTCGGGCAGTTCCTATAAAGGTTACAATTCCACCACATAACTCATTGGTTACAAATGAATTAGCGTCAGTAGGATTTAACGGTTTCGATGATATTTTAATGTCTGTTTTCATAACGTACTTCCGAAGCTCCAGCTTCGGAGAATATTGTTTTACAATAATTTTTCAATCCGAAGCTGGAGCTTCGGAGGTACGTTAACCTCCAGCAACTGGCGGAATGATGACGACTTCTTGATTTGCCGAAAGGCTGAAGTCATCGGTTTGATATGCTTCGTTGATAGCAAAAGACAATTTAGCTAATTTTTTAAAATCAGGATATTGCTCAATTAACGTATTTTTTAAATCCGAAATCTGACTGTTTTCTGTGATTTCTACAGACAATTTCCGTTGTCCTAAAATGTCTTTTGCAATGCCGAATGCGATTAGATTGATAGTCATAATTTGTTATTCAACTTCTGTAAACATAGCGTAATCCAAATCAATATCGTCATATTGACCATTACAATTTTTGATTAATCGACCTAATAATTGACCGTTATCCTCTTCTTTTCCGATTCGAATATATGTGTAACATTCGTTATTTTTTTCATCTGTAGAACTGTCGATATATTCTATTGCCATATAAGAATTTCCAGTTAGTTCATTTTCATCTGATTCTGAACCCATATACATACTACTTGCACTAATTGTCGCTTCGCCTTTGGTTTGATAAACACTTTCTTTTTTGCCTTCTTCTAAAAATTCAATTGTATAATCAATTGTTGTTTGATTGATTCGATTGATGACAATATTGACCGTTGTTTTTCCGACTTTAGCACTTAACTTTTTTTGTTCTTCAAATGCAGGATAATCTGGAAATAAAGCAATTTGTTCGCCTTCAATCATTTTATTGCCATCTAAAACAATATCTTCTAAAGGTGCATCTTGCAACTCTTTAATGAAATCCGGATGATAATCTGCTTTGTTTAGAATGAGTAAACTACCGATTCTACCAGTTGTATCTGGTTGAGGTTCCGTTTGTTGTTGAGTGACTTGTTGTGTGTTATCTTCCGTTGTTTGTGTTGATTCTTCTTTTGGTGTACAACCAAAAATTAATATTACTGATACGCAAATGAATAAAAAATTTTTCATGTTTCTTATTTTATTAAATTTATCCACCGATTGTTGCCATTGATTCGGATACAGGAATTTTGAAGCGTTGTTGTTCGGCTTCGAAACCATCTTTTGCTCGGTGATTGAGTGCTGTTTTTAGTGTTTCTACGAGTTGTTCGTCTGTCGCTCCGCTTCGCAGTAAATCTCGGACATTGAAAACGCCATTGTCATACAAACAGGTTTTGATAACACCTTGAGGTGTTAATCTGATACGATTGCAAGAACCACAAAACGTGCGAGAAAATGCTGGAATTAATCCAAATGAACCTTGAAAGCCATCGATTCTATAATTGACAGAAGTCGAAAATGGTTTGTCTTCTACTTTTGAAATATTCGGATAAACAGAACGGATTTTTTCTAAAATTTTAATGTGTGACCAAAACTCAACATTGCCTTTTCCTCGCGTTCCGTTGAATGGCATTTCTTCGATAAATCGTACAGAAATCGGTTTGGCTTTCGCCAATTCTACCATTGGAATAATGTCTTCCAAGTTTTGTCCAGCCAAAACCACCATATTTATCTTAACCTCAAAGTCGTTGTCAATCAAGGATTCTAAACAATTCATGACTTTTGGAAAGTCATCACGACGAGTAATTTTGTAAAAACGTTCTCGGTTTAAACTATCTAAACTTAGGTTAATTGACGTAATTCCTAATCGTTTTAAATCCGAAATTTTATCTATCAAAAGTGTTCCATTAGACGTAATATTAATTTTTTCAATTTCTGGAATTTGACTTATCGCTTCCAAAAACTGCATCATATCTTTTCGCAAAAATGGTTCTCCGCCAGTGATTCGTACTTTCGTGATTCCTTGTTTGGCGAAAGCCGACGTAATACGAACCATTTCTTCATACGTCATGAGTTCACGACGAGCAACATAATTGATGCCTTCTTCAGGCATACAATAATAGCATCGCAGGTTACATCTGTCTGTAACTGCCAAACGCATATAATTGATGACTCGACCGTGATTATCGTATAACATAATGTAGAACTGAGTTGTACTCGGTTTTTATTTTTTAATCAAAAAATTCCTGTGCAAATAACTGAACTATATCAGAAGAACGCATCAACATTGTGAAAGAAGCTTTTCGAGAAAGTAATAATCGTAGTTTATTTTTTTGAATTAATTTTTGGTCTTCATCAGTAGTTTTTCGCAAATCGGCAATCAAATTTGTAATTTCCTCAAATTGCTTTTTTATTAAAAATCTCAGATGTGCCGTTTTCAGTTCGGAATTTTTTCCTTTTTCACCATTGTGGATTTTATCCAAAAGCATTATAGTATTGACTGCTTTTATGTTTTTTGGGTTTAAAGGACTAAACGATGGTTTATTTCCATTAAATCCAACATTATAAATTATTTCAGATTCCACATCATCATTTGAGTCACAAGGATTGAGATAACCACCTTTTGGTGTTTTTCGTGGTTTCGCCATATTAGCGTTATGTTCGGCAGGAAATAGATTTGTCCATTCGTATCGCAGAGTTTCATCTTCTAATTTTGAAACAAAATGTTCAATATCCATGATATAAGAATTAATGAATTTCTGTTCTGTCAAATAACACTTTGAATAAAAAGATTTATCAAATTCTTCTAAAATATCACTATTTCGATACGAAATTGGCGGTTTAGGTTTTTCTGTTAAAACACCTTCTTCATAATCGGCTAAATCATCTAAATATTGTTGAATTTTAGGTTGTTTTAATGATTGAGGAACAATTTTACTTCGTGTAATATTAATCATTGATAGTTGTAGTTAAGAGTTGATTTTCTAATTTTAAAACTTGAACTTCTAAAGATAAGCGTAATGACGGACTTAAATATTTTTGATTTTCATCAAATAAATTTTTTAATTTTTCCAACTTTTTCGCTGGTGACATTTTTTGATTATCTACTAACTCTTGAGTGGTTTCAATAATATCATCCGCAATATTACTATATTCATTTTCTAAACCAAAATGTGTCATCATTAACTCCGAATAACTGCTACCAACTATCCAATCTGCCACTGTTTTTTGTGTACTTAAATCGTAAACCGTTGCATTTTTGATACTTGAAATAACGGCAGGTGAATGTGTTGCTACGATGAATTGTAAGTTTGGAAATAGACTTGTTAGAATTGGTAAAACTTGATATTGAAGTTCTAAATGTAGATGCGTTTCTGGTTCATCAATCAATACAAAACCACAAGGTTCATAAGTGTAATCTTTTACTTTTTCTCGAATAATATCAACTCTTGTAAATAAGTCTAAAATAATATTAATAAAAGCAGAAAAACCATCAGAAAACTCATTGAATGTAATTTGACGATTGCCTGATAAATTAATATAAAACTCATAACCTTTATCGTCAAAGGACAAAGTGATGTTCTTATCTTCAAAAATATTTCTTAAAACTTCTTCAAAAGTATTGAAAAAGGATTCAATGCTGTTAACTTCTTTTTGATTACCTTTAATTTGTGAAAACGCTTGACTTACTTTTTTATTGACAAGGTATTGCTTTAGTTTTTTTCTGAAATTCTCTTGACTATTTTGATTATTAAGGTGATTTATTACATCTTCATAAGCGGTACTTCCTTTAACTTTTTCTAATTTAGTAACTCTACTTGCTTTGAAATGTGTTAATAAAATGTCTTCCCGTTTTGATATTGTGAAAAAACTAATATCGTTTAAAAAAAAAGGTAGTGTCTGTTCTAATTCTTTAATTTCTTTTTTCCAATTATTTTTGTATCTTATATTATTATGGACATTTTCAATACTTACCTTGTGTTGAGTTATTTTTTTATAAATATCTTCATTCTGAATAATAATTTTTTTCAAATTTTTATTCAAAAAATTCAAAACAGTCGTTTTTCCACTTCCATTTTTTCCTGTTAAAATTAAATGTTTAAAAGGAATACTCTCATCATCATTTATCAAAACAGATAAGTTTTGATAAGCATAGCAATCATTGATTTCTAAAGCTTTGATGTATGGAAAAGTATTTTTATTTGCTATTGTCATAATTCATATTGTATCACTCTGAAAATGGTGTTTATACAAAAATACTAAATTATTTATGATGTACTTATTCTAAATATAAATAACCTACTCAAATGATATAAAGTTTTGAGTAGGTTTTTTTTTAATAAAATTATAAAAAAGGAATTATCGACGTTTTTTACCACTAAATAAGCCAGTGACAAACAGAACAACTGCTGCACCGAGAACGCCAGTCGCAATTGTATTGACTAAGCCTTCACCTATTTGAATATTAAATTGAGTAGATAACCAACCTCCGACAAAACTTCCGAGAATCCCAACAACGATGTTTCCTATGATTCCAAAACCTCCGCCACGCATTAATAATCCAGCGATGTAACCAATAATAGCTCCAATGACAATTATATATATCCAATTCATAATGTAGTTGTTTTGATATTCTATTAATTGAAAAAAATAATTTATATTATAAAATGTTAATTGTTAGTTTTTTATAAAGTGTGTAATTTATAATATTTCTTGTTAAGAAGCAAAATGATTAAAAATTTTATACTTTAAAATCTGAAAATAAAGGTTTAAAAATCACGGTGATGAAAATGGTTTGGAGTTTTAGTCACCCAAAAATAATCCGTATATTTGCCTTATATTCGTAATGTTACGAACCACACTTTATACTTCATAGTTTATACATCACACTTAAAGAATATGTCAGAAATTCCTAATCCTCAAATTGAATTGGCTTATCAATATATTCAAAATACGAATACGAATATTTTTTTGACGGGAAAAGCTGGAACTGGTAAAACGACGTTTTTGCATCGTATCAAGCGAGAAAGCAATAAGCGGTTAGCGGTTGTTGCTCCGACTGGTGTCGCAGCGATAAATGCAAAGGGAATGACGATTCATTCGTTGTTTCAGTTGCCGTTTGGTGCGTTTGTACCAGGTAGCAAAAGTCTGGAACAACAACGGAAGTTTTCTCGTCAGAAAATTGCATTGATTCGGAGTTTGGATTTGCTGATTATTGACGAAATTAGTATGGTTCGCTCGGATTTATTAGATGCAATTGATGATGTTTTACGAAAGTATAAGGATAGAACGAAGCCGTTTGGAGGCGTTCAATTATTGATGATTGGTGATTTGCATCAATTGCCGCCAGTTGTGAAACCTGATGAATGGCAGATGATTCGCAAGTTTTATAAAACGCCTTATTTCTTCGGAAGTTTGGCGTTGCAACAGACGAGAACGATTACGATTCAGTTGAAACATATTTATCGACAATCGGATAGAATTTTTATTGATTTGTTGAATAAAGTGCGGAATAATAACATGACGCAAGATGTTTTTAATCAATTAAATTCTCGATATATTCCGAATTTTGAACCAAAGGAAGATGATGGTTATATCACGTTGAGTTCGCATAATGCGACAGCGAATAATATTAATAGTACACGTTTGTCTGCTTTGACAACGAAGCAATATATTTTTAAAGCAACGGTAAAAGGCGATTTTCCTAAGCACAATTTTCCGACATTGGAACGTTTGGAACTGAAAGTTGGTGCTCAAGTCGTCTTTATTAAAAATGATATTTCTGGTGATAAGCGATTTTATAATGGTAAAATTGGTCAGATTGTAGAGATTAAAAGCGAGGAAGTGATTGTCAAATGTCCTGGCGATTTGGATAATATTACGGTCGGAACAATGGAATGGCAAAATGTGAAATACAATCTGAACGAAAGCAAAAAGGAAGTTGAAGAAGATGTAATTGGACGATTTGAGCAATTTCCATTGAAATTAGCTTGGGCAATTACGATTCATAAAAGTCAAGGTTTGACGTTCGATAAAGCGATTATTGATGCAAAATCTGCTTTTGCTCACGGACAAGTTTATGTGGCGTTGAGTCGTTGTCGTAGCTTTGAAGGTATTGTGTTGATGTCGAAAATCGGTCAATCGAGCGTGAAAACGGACAGAGTTGTGAGCGATTATTCGGCGAAAGCGGAAAAAAATGAACCAACGGAATCTGATTTAGAAGTTGCAAAACAACAATATCAACAAGATTTGATTCGGGAATTATTTGATTTTAGAGCGTTGAGTCGAAATATCGGAATTTTGAATAAATTCATGCAAGATAACGATAGAAGTTACTCGACTTCTCCGCTTCCAAATTTCAAAGCATTTATTGGTCAAGCGAATGCAGAAGTTGTAGAAATCGCAGCGAAATTCTTGCGTCCATTAGAGAATTATTTTAGACAAAATGCTTTGCCAGAAGAACATGAAGCTTTGCTGGAACGATTAGGAAAAGCAAGTCAATATTTTTCGGATAAGTTGAAAGTAGAGTTGTTGCCACAATTGAATAAAGTTCCAATTATTACGGATAATCAATCGGTTCGAGGTCGAACGGAAGATGGAATTGAAGCGATTGAACGAGTCTTGTTTTTGAAAAACGCAGCGTTTGAAGTTGCTCAAAAAGGCTTTGATACGACACGTTATGTAAAAGTAAAAGCGAATGCAGATTTGGATTTCACAGAATACAAACGTCAGCAAAAAGCGGTGAACAAATTGAAGAAAGTGCCTTCGGATTCTCCACATCCGAAGTTACACGCTGAACTGTTGCAATGGCGAGAAGAAACGGCAGAAATCGAAGGGAAATCTGATTATGAAGTGTTGCCAAGTCGAAGCATGAATGAATTGGTAGAATCATTGCCAACATCGTCTAAAAACTTGAAAAAAATCAGTGGAATTGGTGATGTAAAACTCCGAATGTATGGAGCAGAAATCATTGATATTATTGAGCGTTATTGTACGAATAACAATTTGATTGCGAATACGTTGAAAATTCCATTTTCTAAAAAACCAACTAAAAAGAAGAAAGGAGATACAAAAGAAATCTCTTTCAATGCTTACAAAGCTGGTAAAAAAATCGCAGAAATCGCAGACCAACGAGGCATGACGCAAGGCACAATTACAAGTCATTTGGCTCATTATGTTGGCTTGGGCAAAATTGATATTTATGAACTGATGGAAGAAGAAGCGGTTGACGAAATCGGTAACTTTTTTCGTGATAATTTGACGACTTCACGCAAGGAAGCGAAAGATCATTTTGGTGATAAATATGATTACAATGATTTGAAAATGGTTTTGGCGTATTTGGAAAGTGAGGAAGAGTAGGATTGTTAAACGTAGAGCAGACAAAAATTTCTGCTCTACGTTACTAACGATTGATTTTTTAGAAAAAATTAAATTGTTGTTTTTCTACAACACCGAAACGAGCACCGAATTTTAAATTAAACTTAATCGGAGATTCGATATACATACCAGGAGAAATATCATCGCCTTGAAGATTATCAACTAAATCTTCGACAATTTTTCCATCTTGCAATGCTAATGAAATGTCAAAAAAGAAATTCTTCGAAAAAGACAAGCGATAACCATTTTCAATACCAATATGCGTTTTTCTAATTCTTCTATCATAATTAGCGTATAACAAATCTCCTGTTTTGTAAGGTACGCCTGAAATGACATTGAAACCTCCTCCGCCTCTTGTTGACCATTCATCTTTTTCTACATAAAAGTTTTCATATAAATCTTTTTGTCCATAATAAACACTGGAGAAAAATCCATTACCATTATTCGATTTCCAAAAATATTTTAAGGCAATTTGGTTTTGTTTGTTGTAGTAACCATCTCTTCGAGTTTTTCCAAACAAATCTCTTCGATTATATTCTAAACTAATTCTGTTTGTAATATTAGCACTTACCGAAATATTATTAATACTGGAAGTGTAACTGATTGGGTTTAATGCTACTTCGATTTGTGCTTGACTTTGAAATGAAATGGCCAAACAGCTAAAAAATACTAAGATTATTTTTTTCATGATTAGATTTTAGATTTATAAATAATTGCTTTATCTTGTTAATACAAGGTTACAGCCGTTATTTGATAATTCCTATTTCCATGAAAATTTACTTCAATTTTATTAAACTGGTTTAATTTGCTTTGCTTCTTGTAATCGTGTCGAGTTTAGAAAATCCTTATTCGGTTCATTTTATTTTTAGTATTTTAGTATTTTAGTGGATATTATGAAGTATTTTAAGTAAACCTAAATCCTTAAACCAGATAAATTGGCAATGTAAAAAAGATAGAAGTTCCTTGATTTTCTTTAGATTTTAGCCAAACATTTCCACCATAATGTGTGATGATTTTCTTACAAGTTGCCAAACCAATTCCTGAACTATCATTGCGATAAGTACCATTAAATAACTCAAAAATGAACGGTTGATCTTGTTCAGAAATACCTTGTCCATTATCTCTGATTTCGAACTGGCAAAATGACGTTTTTTCATCACAAATAGAGGAAATCGTAATAACTGGAGGAATATTATCTTGAGAATATTTCATTCCATTATCAATAAAATTTTGGAATAATTGTGTCAATAATGAAGTATGACCTTTCAGTGTTGGCAATTCATTTTTGATTTGAATCGTTGCATTATATTTTTGAATATTATCATTTAATCGCAAAGTTACTTCGTCAATAAGATGTTGCGTATTGACTCGTTTTGGTCGAGGCAGATTCTGATCTAACTTCGATAATGCTAACAAATCGTCAATCATTCGACTCAATAAAGCGACATTATTAGAAATGAAAGAGAAGTATTCCAAATCACTTTTATCAAATTTATTTTTGTATTTCCGTTCTAATATTTTAGCAAAATTAGCCGCAATTCTGATTGGAGCTTTCAAATCGTGTGCAGCGACAGAAGCGAAGTTTTCGAGGTATTTATTAGTAACTTTTAGCTTTTCTAAAGTCGTTTCGATTTGTTGTTTTTGATGTTGAATAAGTTGTTTTTGATTATTCAGTTGAATATTTATTTCTCTAACCTTCTGATTTTCTACCTGTGTTTTCGTAACATTATCTAATTCCTCCTTTAATTCATGGAATTTTTTGTGATATTCCAACGCTATTTTGTGTTCCTCTAATCGTTCGTGAACTAAAGATAATTGTTGATAAATTGTAGACAATTTACGGTTGACTTTCAAGGGTTTAGCCGTAATTAAAGCTTCTTGAAAAATATCAAATGCTTCTTTAATTTTGTCCAGTTGAATATATAAATTACCTAAATTAATCAGCGTTGTAATCGTTGCATTTGTAAAGTTATTCTCTTTACGAATCTTCAAAGCAGCTTTATAATGTTCCAATGCTTTTTCAAAATTTTCATTCTTTGCATAAGCACAACCTAAATCATTTAAATTACGAGCGATAAAAGGAATATTAGCAGCAACTTTACATTTTTCATCCGCTTCAATCAAATATTCTAATGCTGCATCATAAAGTTTCAAACCCAAATATGCACGACCAATTCCATTCAAACTACGGTTTTCAAAATCAACATTTCCCCAACGATTTGCAACTGTATTGAAAATTTGCTGTTTATTAAGCATTTCTTGAAAATCCTTTAATTCGCCATAAATTTCACTAACATGATACAAACTAATACCGTAAAAATATTGCTGAAACGGTTCTTTTATTTCTGAATAAGAAAATTTAATCACATTCTGAAAAGCATCTAAAGCTAAATCTCGTTCGCCTAAACTTCGAAGACTTGCACCGATTGCAGCATAATGACACATTTGGTTAAATGAATCCATTTTGGGATTCTCAAATAGGGAATTTTCAAGTGCTTCAATTACCTGTAAATAATTGGATTTTCGATAGTTTAAAAAAGAATGAATTGTGCTAAATAAAGAAAAATTAGCAATAGAACAATCATGGTTTTCTTGAATAGTATTAATCCGTCTTTTGAGTATATCCAGTTGATTATGAGGAATATACATGATTTTTGGAATTAAAAAATTCGCACAATTGAATGCTAATTCATTTGGGGTTTCAGTTACTTGTATAATATCCTCTAATTGGTTGACAAAATTCATAGTAGTAATCGTATATTCAAATTAAATCTTCATAACTGGTAACCCAATTTTCATTCCATTGATTATGAAAATAATAAAAATCAAAAAATGTATTTTAAAATTACATATATATAACGTAATTATTCAAAAATCATCTTAAAAATATTATCTAACTTTAGGCTTATTCAAATAAATAAAAATGAGCAAACTCTATTTTTTTCGTCATGGACAAGCATCTTTTGGAGCGGCAAACTACGATAAATTATCGCCAAAAGGCGAAGAACAATCTTTAGAATTAGGTAAATATTTGGTACAAAAAAAGGTTCAATTTGATAAAATTTATGTTGGTCCATTGGAACGACAACGACATACTTTTGAATTAGTTAAAAGTGTGTACGACAAAAACAATGTTCCAATTCCTGAAAGAATTATAATGCCAGAACTCAAAGAACATCATGGATTTCGAGCGACTCGAACTGGCTTACCAAAAATGATTTCTACCATTCCATTTTTACAAAAATTACAAACAGAAATGGAGGAAAATCCAAAACTCAAAAAGCGAAATAGCTTATTGATGTTTGAGTATTTTATGAATGAATGGGTTGAAGGAAAAGTGGTTGTTGATGGTTTTGAACCTTGGATTGACTTTCGTCAAAATGTAGATTCTGGTTTAAAAACCATTTTGGAAAATATGCAAAAAAGCGAAAAAGTCGGAGCATTTACCTCTGGCGGAACAATCTCCGCAATTGCTGCAAATTCGTTACACATTACGAATCAAAAGCGAGTTGCAGCGATGAATTTTTCGATTCGAAATACGTCATTCACAACTTTTTTATATTCTCGTAAGCAGTTTAATTTGTTGAGTTTGAATGAGATTCCGCATTTGAGAGATGATTTGGTAACGTTTGTTTGATTTATTTATAAGAGTAGTTTTCTATAAAGTTTGTTAATTAGTTTGCCTGTAAACTCCGAAGATAAACGCAATTTTTTTTTCGCAAAATGTAAATTTAAAAAAATCAGCATTCATTTTCGGAATTTATAAGAGAAACCTAATGTACTGTTCCTTATTCTAAGCACTTGAACACAATTAAATTATATTTATCCAGATAGTGTTTTTATTTAGATTGGCATTTTTGATTTTTGATAAATATTAAGCTTGACAACACAGCAAAATACTTCATTATTCTATACCAATATTCGGCAAATTTACTTTATACATAGCAACGCCATTCGCACAATAACAATTCTCGCCAATAATTTTGCAATCACTCCCAAAAGTATTTTCATTAATAAGTCCAATTGGTTGCAAATCAATTCCATCTTTAGTATAAAAACCTTTGGTATATCGTTGTTCATACCATTTTTCGGTTTCATTAGCATTTAGAACATTACCAAGCATCAATAAATTGTCCTTATACAAGCCAATTTTAGGAAGATCATTAAACTTATTAATATTATCATTTAACGTTATCCAACTAAATCCAGCGTCTTCTGTTTTTACAATTGTTCTGGGATAGGTATCTAATATTGCATATCCAGTAATGCCTTTAAAAGTAACACTTTGGCGATATCGACCTTGAGGTAAGTCTTGAGAGTTTTTAAGTCCAACATGAGTATGTTTTCCTGTATGAACCTCGTTTGCTGTGATGACATGATAATATTCGTCCGTACTTCGTTGTACGCTAAAAATTGAACCATTAAAACTATTGTTATCGAATTGATAAATCCAATTATCGCCACCATCATTTGTTGTATAAATACCATTACCTAAATGCATCACACCATAATTTTCATCCAAAAAGTCCATCGAATATAACTTCATCGAACTGATGTTCCAACTTTGTCCACCATTTTCTGTTCTGAAAACGCCCCAACCATCAACTTGAACGTACCAGTTTAATTCATCTACAACATATACTAATTCCATATATTGCCATGATTCTGGCAAAGTTATCTCTGTCCAGGTTTGTCCTCCATCGCTTGTTTTTTTGATAAAAGAAGTACGACTGGCGATTAAACCAAACAAACCATCTGGAGAAAAATCCCACGTATAAATGTAATCAATCGAACTTGGTTCATTCGTATAGATTGCTGTCCATTCATTTGAACAAGGTGTACAAGGCCCACCACAATCGGTATCGGTTTCACCATTGTTATAATAATTATCATCACAAGTATAACATTCACCACAGCTTCCGCCACAGTCAACTTCTGTTTCGTCACCATTCATAAAGCCGTCATTACAACGAGGTACTTCAGGTTCACAATTAATACATAGAACAGTTATTAATAAAAATATATAATATTGAATTTTCATTACGTTAGAATTTTTTTAGATTAAAAAATATAAGAAATACTAATGCCTTGAATCCATTTCTTGTCCGTAACATTTAACTGATAGCGGTCTGTATTAAGATCTGAATCGTAGCGAAAAACGACTTCATCACCTTCTCTTTGATTATAAACAGTCGTAAGATCTTGAAAATAAGCAATTTCAATAGTTCGATTCTCTATCATAGTTCGAATACCTATTCGAGCATGTGGATTGAAACTCGAATATGACCTAATCGCACTACCTGCTCCGAAGTTAAGGTTGTATCCGATAGCAATGAAAGTACCAAAATCATTCTTAGTTACCGCATTTTTGTAGGCACAATGCCCGTAAGCAAACTCAATCAATACTGGTAAACTAACAAGCAAGGAACTTGATGAAGTTCCGTTTGAATTTGCCTGAAAACTTGCTCCAATTGACATCGGAATAGAAAGATTGAAAGCAATATTACTACTGTCGGGATTATACAACAAAAAACGAGGATTAAGATGTCCTACTACTGCCCAATCATTCGATGAACTTTTTGGTGTCAAAACCTCATAAGGTGGTCTTTGTAATGGTTCTGCCATAAATCGTTGTTGTTGGTCTTTGATAAGGAAACCACTAAAACCAACGCTTTTTTGAAAACCTTGTGAAAAACTTTGTACATTAAAAATAAACGTCATTAATGAAATTAATAGAATTTTTTGGAACATAAAAAATGTTTAAAAAGGTTGATAATTTGATTTTTAAAGTTAATTTTTCAGGCGAAAAATCATGCATTTTCATAAAGATATAGATTGAAAAAATAAAATTATTTATAAAAATGAAATATTTGTAACAAAAGTTAGTTTTGAGTAATTTTGTATTTTATCCATTGGTTCAAATAATATAATTTTAATCCAAATTTTCGTTTCAATTCAATTATTTCAACATATAAAATTTCTAAAATGAAAAACATTCTATTTTTTCTATGTTTCTTACCATTAACAGTATTTACTCAAAGTTTTCCTTATGACTTATCATTTAATAATGTTGGTTATAACATGCAAGACATTGATATAAAGGATTTTGTCCATAGTGTTTTAATTCAACCTGATGGTAAGATTATTATTTCTGGTGTTACTGAAAATTGGGGAACAGACGAAGCTGACGTTTTTTTAATTCGTTTTAATACAGATGGTTCATTAGATGCAACATTTGGAACTGGAGGAAAAGTATTATTAAATTATGATTATGAAGCTCCTTCTTATTGTCTTGCAAAATTGCAATCTGATGGAAAGATTGTAATCACATTTAATACAGATATAGATTTGTTTTGTAGACGATTTTTACCGGATGGAACAGTTGATAATTCTTTTGGTAATAATGGTGTTTTTACATTTCCTATGAATAATCGACCTTATGATAATGATATTTTGTACGCAAGAGATTTGGACTTACAAAGCGATGGAAAGATTGTCATTACCGCTGAAAATTTTACATTATCATCTTTTATCACATTATTTCGATTAAATACTAATGGCACAATAGATCCTACTTTTGGAAATAGTATAACAACTGACTATGCGACTTCTTCAAGTGATATGGATTTTGGATCACTTAAAAGCATTATTGTTAATGATAGTATTATTAATATATCGGGTTCAAATAATTCTACAACATATCCAAACTCGGTATTAATTCGACAATTTACGCCTGATGGAGTAATTGATAATACATTTGGTACAAATGGTCGATTAAGAATAAATGATGCTTTTTATAATGTAAATTTATATAAAATAAATAAAAATTTTTGTGTGTCTTACAATGATTTGAACGCTATAAATAAAAGTAGAATAGAACTTTACAACTTAAATGGAACTCCAATTAACAGTTTTGGTCAAAACGGTGTTTTGTATTATAATTTTGGTCAAATTGAAACAATAAAAGAAGATCTTAATGGTCGATTAGTTATATTAGCATCAGCAGCAGAAGTGAATAATGAACGACCAATGATTATTACTCGACATCATATAAATGGCAATCTTGATTCTACTTTTGCTCAAAATGGTATTTATTCAAATCCTTTGAGTCCAAATCATATAACATACGCCTCCGATTTTGAGATTATGACTGATGGTTCAATCATAGTAACAGGAAATTCTCAAGGTTTATTTAATCAAGGTTTTGATGCTTTTGTAGCTAAGTTTTTGTTAGGATTAGACGTAAGCACAGAAGCAATTCAAAATAGTAGTTTTCAGCCAACTATTTATCCAAATCCAGTTCAAAATAACTTAATACTTCAATATAAATTGGAGAAAACAAGTGATTTATCTATCGAATTATATGATATAAACGGTAGAAGAATTAAAGTATTATCAAATCAAAAAGAATCGTTAGGACAACATCAAAAAGAGTGGAATATCTCAGATTTACAAACAGGTATTTACTTTTTGCATTTGGAATCTGACGATGAATCAATCACGTTGAAAGTTATAAAAGAGTAAGGATTTTCGCAGATTTCGTTGATAAATACAAGATATATTTTGCGAAAGCAAAATCTGTGTTTATCAACGAAATCTGCGGGAAACAACTATTGTTTAGAATTTCTAAAAATCAAAAAATACTCATCTAAAACCGTTCCGACCAAAATCAAATCTTTATAAACTCCAGCAACCGTAGAAGCACCGAGTTCTGAACCATCGTTCATATAAACCGATTCAATATCATAATCACCTTTTTTACGATAATCAATTTTGATTAATTCGGAAGGAGAAGTGTCACTTTTTCCTTTATTAAAAGCCTCGAACGCCAACAAACTCGGATGACAACCAACCCAAATATTTCCTGTTTCATCAAACTCGATATTGTCAACGCCAGTTCCACAATCAATAGATTCGATGTATTTTAAGTCACCACTTTTTTCACGTTCGTAAACATTGATTAGAAAACCTCGTGGAGAAGCAATGAACATCAAATTGCGGTTTTTGTCATAATTGATTCCATTGGCGTAAGCCAAATTATTGTCCACAACTCGATAATTGTTACCATCAAAATAAACCGTTTCACACTTCGATAATCCTAAATAATTTTCGGCTAATGTTCCTAATTTATTAGTATAATAATGATCATTTGTAAAGTAAAATTCATGTTCATTGATAGCGACAATATCGTTAGCAGAATAGATTAATTCATGTTCGAGTGTTTTATCATGAACCAAACTATCTTTGTTATACAAATCAAAAACTTCGATACTTTCTCCTTCTCCATGATTGATAACAAAAAGTTTGTGATGATTACTATCCAATTGAATTAAATCAATTCCGTGTGGTAGAAATGGTTTTTTAAAGTTTTGAGAAATCAATTTTGGTTGAAAGTTTTCATTATTTAAATCTAAGAAATAAATACCAGTTTCAAACGGTTTTCCATCACGTTCGGCAGCACGAGGATAGGAGATGAAAATTGCAAAATTGTCAAGTCTATCAACTGTTAAATCTTCAACGCCAGCGATTGGAATTTTTGCAGCAATTTCATAATTAGATTTATTTTCTATTGTTCTAAAAAAACCTGTTGATATTAGAATATTAGCAACAAACGCTATTAAAAATACGACAATAATTCCTATAATAATTCGTGTTTTCTTCATTTAATTTTGGTGTTTAAGCTTAAATTTTTACGTCACAATATGAACATTCTATCCTAAAAAAGTATATTTTCCCATAAACGGAATAAGGATTTGTATTTTGATTCTTGCTGAAAGCATTGTTATTGCTAATTATTCGCTATATTTACCAGATATGAGTAAATAATCAGAAGGTGAAAAAATGATTGGCGTTCTTTTTGATTATAAGATTGTATTGATTATATATTTAGTATTTTTATGACATCTACAATCTCAATAACGGACAAAATGATAACGACAAGTAAATCTTATAGACGATATAAGTTTTTATTTGATAACTCACCGATACCTATCCATGAGACAAATATATCAAATGTCACGAAAGCGATTCAAGAACTAAAGGCTAAAGGTATTACCAATATAGAGGATTATGTGTCAAAACATGGAACATTTTTTTCTGAAATATATTATTCGTCCGATATTTTTGATGTGAATGATGCGATGTTGAGGATGACGGAGGCGGATAGTAAGGCTTATTATCTTAAAAATTTCAAATTTATATTGGGCGAACCGTGTTTTGATTTTTTCAAAGGAATATTTATAGCTTTGTTTAATGGACAAAATCAATTGACTGGTAAAACACAAATCAGAACGTTCAAAGGGCGTAAAATTTGGGTAGAAGCAACGGCAATTTTTTTGTCAATGGATGGTGAAGAAATTATCAATTATACATTTAAGGAGATTACGGAAGAAAAATTAAAGGATGATGCAATTCAATTGATTAATGACCGATTGGTGACTGGAAGTTTTCAGGAGCATTTGAATAATTTGGTTTTAGCATTGTCAGAAGCGTTTCAATTGTCACATGTTTTTATTGGTGTTCTTTCGAGCGATAATACAAAAGTTAGGAGTTTAGCTTTTTCTGCTAATAACGAATTACACGAAAATATCACTTATAATTTGTTAAAAGCACCTTGTCTTAACATTTATCAAAAAGGAGAAAAGGTCGTTTATACGAATTATTTAGATGAAATTTATCCAAATAATAATGCGATTCAAGTTTGGAAAGGAAAGAGTTATATGGGTTATCCTTTGAGAAATAAAAAAGGACAAGTTATTGGACATTTTGCATTTATCAATGATAAACCGATTCAAAATATTGAAGCCTTACAAGATGTAATGGAATTATATGTTTCGTGGGCCAGTACGGAGTTGGTTCATATTCAGAATCAACAGAAGTTAAAGGAAAAAACAGCAACAATCGAAAATCAACTTAATGATTTAAATCAAAAGAATCAAGAGTTAGAACGTTATCTTGAAAGCAATATGCAACTGGAAAATTTCGCTTATATAGCTTCACATGATTTGCAAGCACCGATTCGGACGATTATTAGCTTTTCGCAATTATTGCAACGAAACCTTAAAGGAAAATTAGATACAAATGGACAGGAATTTTTAGATTTTATTATTTCTGCCAGTAGAAATATGAAGGCTTTAATCGAAGATTTGTTACTCTTTTCGAGAATTGATAATCAACAACTTAATGTTCAAAATTTAGTCGTTGAAAATATATTATTGGCGATTTCATCAGAAATACAAACAACGATTCAAGAAAAAGATGCGATTATCAAATGGGAAAATGTAACGCAAGAAATTCAAGGTGATATTATTAAACTAAAACAGCTATTTCAGAATCTAATTACGAATGCTATTAAGTTTCAACGTCCAAATATTCAACCGATTGTCATCATAACTGGGGAAGATAAAGGAACACACTGGCAATTTAGTGTACAAGACAACGGAATCGGAATTGATGGAGCATATTTTGATAGAATTTTTTCTTTATTCCAAAAGATTCATGGTAAAGAAGAGTTTGAAGGAACTGGTTTAGGATTAGCAATTTGTAAAAAAATAGTAGAACAACATCAAGGCGAAATTTGGTTAACTTCCGAAACAAATCAAGGCACAACATTCTATTTTACGATTGCGAAATAACTTCACAAGTCAAAGGCTTTACAGCCATTCTCGGTTTAAAAAATTTTATAATGCGTTTTATAAAGAATTGATGCTTTTAATGACTTTTTTGCTTAAATAAGAACATTCGACAGGCGATTTTAAATCGAATGTCGTCAACTTAAGGAAAAGCACTAAGTTTTTAGCAAGTCACCTGATGACTTTAAGTCATCAGGTGACTACATCCGACCTTTCTTGAAGAAAAGTTCAAAAGAATTGATGCTTTTAATGACTTTTTTGCTTAAATAAGAACATTCGACATTCGATTTTAAATCGCCCGTCGAATTCTTACTTAATTTAGATTGCAGATTATCGTAAAAATCACTAATTACAGCAAAACACATTACGAAT
>JBGCFH010000283.1:0-5011 GCA_045106825.1 Saprospiraceae bacterium
TAAGTTGTACTTATGGAATTTCACCTATGGTTATTCATATTGAACTCTTCCTGAGTTCTTAAAAAACATTGACTTCACAACCTTGGAAAGGTTGAATATAAGTAACCATAAGTTGTACTTATGGAATTTGAACTGCACTCATAATTTTTGTGTTTGTATTTAATCAATTTTCACTTTAAACAAAAATATAGGTTGAGTTTCGATAAATATATTTTTTGGTTTAAGTCGAGCGATTTTGTGATAAATGGGCTATTTTTGATACAAAAAGACATCAAATGGGGCGAATGGGACAAATAAAACGATTTATTTTATCGTATCAATCGGAAAACTTCGAGAAACAGGAATCGCAAAATCAAGATAATTTAGATACAAATTGAAGTTTCTTGCGTTTCCAGTAACCTTTTCGAGATGTTCGGTATTAACAATAAATGAACGATGACAATGTTTGATTTGATTGTGAATTGCTAACTGTTTTTTGACTTTTGAAAGCGAAGAACGTATCAATTTTTTATTCACTAAATCATTTTCTAAATAATAAATTTCCACATAATTTCCTTCAGCTTTGATACATAATAAATCAGCTAAGTTTAGAGTTAATTGATGTTGTTTTTGACCAAATTCGATATTGATATTTTGATTTGGAATTGCCGTTGTCAAAAGATTTTTTGTTAAAAGATTGGCTTTTGATTCATTTTTTGTGCTAAGATATTGCTCCAAAATAAGAATGAAAAATAACGTTGGTATAATTCCAATTGATGTTGTAATGAATATAAACTTAAAAAACGAAGGCGATTCATGAAGTTCTATATCAATTACAGAAGTATATAACCAATTAAAAATCGCAATAATCAAAATCAGAACAGAAGCCTCAATTAATATATTTTTCAATGTCCATTGTTCTTCCTTCGATTTTCGATAAATAAAAGGCAGCAAAAAGAAATAACTCATCATTATTACAGATGTAATAATAGCAAATCCTGATACAAAGAGTAATTTATTGTAAACAATATCATTAATTCCGAATGGCTGAAATACGATAAGAAAGATATAGACAAAAAGCCCAAAAAGGAAAGCGATTAGTATTTTATCCTTCGTTTTGTTTATAAACGGAAAAGGCTTATTCAAGTTAATTTTCATCGTTTTATTTAGTCAACTATTATGATAATATTCAACAAAATTATAGTTGATTTTTCAGAAAGCCAAAAAAATAACATTTTCAGTTGTTTCCAACTAATTTGGTAGTTCTTACATGTAATTTTACTACGAAATTTTACTTATTGAGAAACTGCAAATTCAAACTATTTTCGTCATGCTACAACAAGGTCAACATGACGAAAATATTTAGCGTTTTTAGATTGTAATCACGTCAGATTGAGCATTTCGATACTTAACATTATTAATCTTTATTTTCTTCTCAACTGTCGCCCAAACCATCAAAAACACAATTCCAATTATTAATTTTTCTTTCATCGAAATACCATTAGAAACAACGGAAAAAGTGAATAAAATATTAACGATTCCGTGAAAAGCGGCTGCAATTGTAATAGAATTAGTTTGCTTAATAATCTTACCTATTCCCGCACTTGCTAAAATGAATATTGGTAATAAAACCATATTTGCACTTCCGCTCAAACGTAAGAAATACCAATGCCAAACAAACCAAATGAAGCCGATAAATACATACGCTAAATTTTCGTCCATTCCCATATTATGTAATTCTTCTTGCAAATATCCTCTCCAGCCGTATTCTTCCAAAAAGGCATACAACATCACCAAACAACCGATGAAAAAACCAAAAACTTGTGGAGGAACACCAACCGAATTACTCACACCTAAGTACGTTAATAACGCAATCGGCGTTAAAATCATTACTAACGAATGTCCTAAATCATTCCCTTGAAAAGTCGTTGTCGTTTCGATTTTCTGTCGCATTTTATAACTACCAATGACTAAACCTAACATAGGAATTAAAGCAAAGCAGTACACTATTATTGGCGAAAGCCTATCAAAAATAAAGTGTAATTCGGATTTGAATCCAAACCATACGAAAGAAACCATTAATGCTAAAGCGGTAAAAATGGTAATTCGGTTGATTGCAGTTTTCATATTAATATTGTTTTGATTTATTTTTGAATGATTTACAATACAAATATGAATCGAATCGGAATATTTTAAAATTGAAGATGACTGAAACGTCATTTTTCATTACTGAATCGTAATATTGATGGATTGAAGTTTTTTTCTATATATAAAGTGTTACTCAAATGAATTTACAATCTAAGTAGCAGTCCCGAGGACTCGGGATTGCCGAAAATATCACAGATTTATACGGCAGCTAAAGCAGCCGCTACTAAAAATCATCAATTTATGAATCGTTTATTGCTGCTTATTTTTTTATTAATAATGTGTGAAGCTGTCGATGCACAGCGATTTGAAGGCGTTGTCGTTGCTGGTTTTCAAATATCGGATTTGGATAATTCGATGAATCAAAACGGTTATAATATTGGGATAAAAGGAAACTATCGCTTCTCCCCTATTTGGTCAGTCGGAACTGGAATTTTGATAACTCAAAATGGTGATTACTTTGATGGTTTTCCAAAAGGTTTAGATTATGAAACGATTAATTTACAATTTGTAGAAATACCAATTCAAATCAATTTGAAATATGGAAAAACTAAAAAGGATTTTTATAGAATTCAGTTTTATACTGGTGCAACTTATGCTTATTTGTTCAATGAAAAAATGATTATTAATGGTGAAAATATTGCGAATCAAGTTGATTTACCAACGACTGCGTTTTTACCACATTTAGGCGTTACAGGTTTCATTTCGCCTCGTTTTGGGTTAGATTTCAGAAGTAGTTTGGCGATTTATGGCGAATGGACTTTGGCGATTCGTGGCGTTTTTGTGTTATAAATTCAAACCCAAATCTGCCCTTCAGCTTCATCTCCAAAAGCTTCTGCGTCACCATTCATGTATCGAAACCCCGCATAATATGCTAATAACGCATCAACTTGATGCCACGATTTAATAGTTTCTATCTCAAATTTTAAAGGCAAATTGTGTTGTAAAACAGCTAAAACATCTGGAATATATTGCAACTGTTTTTTATAATTATAAGTTTTTAACTTCATCCGTTGAGCATGAATTGCTGGGTAAATTTCGATGACTTTAATGCCTTTATTTTCAAACTGTCGCTTCAATCGCATTGCTCTTGCTGTCAAACCGCCTAAGAACATTGGTGACATTCCTTTGAGGATTTTATCGCTTTTTCTGTAAAAATAATCGTCAAATTTTTCAGGATTTGTATAAACGCCTGGCAACGACAACGGTGCATCTAAAAAGATAAATTCAGGTTCTAATTCTTCCACAATTTTTATCAAAAACTTATCGGCATCTTTTTTCTTCTCTGAAGTTTTGAACTGAATTATCTGCTTATTATTGGTCACCGAGCCATCAAGACAAGCGAACGCAACAACAGTCGTTCCGGCTAATTTACTTCCGTAATCAATACCAACAAACGAATGTTTTATTTCATTATTTTCTTTATTCATCATTTGATTTTAATGCTTATACAACTGATAACAGTTTCATAGAATTACATTTAATCACAACTCAATATCTTTCCAAGTACCAATTTTTTTATACAATTCAAATCGTGCAAATAATTCTTCGCTGTACCAATTATGTTGTCGAGTCATTTTGACCGCTTGTGCGTGTTCACGACTTTTGTAAGCGTATTGTTTTACAGCATCAAGGTTGTTCCAAATACTAAATGTCGCCATCTGTTTAATAGGCACTTCACCGATTCCTTTTGTATAAATCAATCCTTTTGCATTTTCGATTGGCTTTTGTGCCGTTGGAACAAATTTCCAAAATCGCCGAAGTTCTTTTGTCTTAATCGTTGCTCTTGTAATGACTGCAATCGGATTTTTCACTTCACTCAACGAATCTGAAACCTTGAACGGTTCTTGTTTTGACCATTTTCCATGAGCCGTGATATTTTTCATAAATAAGGAGATTCGTTCGCTACTATTCTTATCATAAAGCGATACCAACGGTGAGTTTTCCATGAATTGAATCGCATCTGTTTCTGTATTCCAAACTTGTAATAAAGCATAAGTTGACCAATCTGGAAACGGATTAAAACCTAAACCTTTGCCACTTCCCATCAGTTTATAAAAAGATAATCCTGATACATTTGACAAATATTGATGTGCATACTGCATCATTCCGAATGCCCAAATTTTAGTTTTTAAAGAAGGATATTTTACTAATGTTAATGTTGTAATTTGAGATGCTTTTGTTTTTGTGTTATCCATATTATAGTAATATTAAATCATTATGAAATGTTTATCTACCTAACATAAATGTAAGTATAATGATATTAATTTTTAAGTTTATACTTTATAAATTAGTCTGTTTTTTATCTTTTTAATACTAAAAAATGTTGACATTCTGAAAGCAATTTTTCTAATAATAAGAACAAACGCATCAAAAGTTTCTCACACAGATTTTATATAACTTACTTTGTAAATTGTAGTTTTATTGGCAAACTAATAAGAATAAATTCTTTGAATTGTTTTCTGGAAACATTCAAAGTTCAAAGAATTTACTTTATTATTTACGTTTCGCTGAAACGTAAAATAGAAATCACAATTGCTAAATTTTGCTTCGCAAAATGCTTTTTTCACGCAGATTCATGCAGATTTTTTTGATAAAAAAAATGATTTTGTTAATGAAAAATCTGTGTGAATCTGCGAAATCTGCGTGAGATGATTATTTTGCAAGGCAAAACGTAATATTTTCGTTTTTAAATTTAATATCAGCGAAACATGAATTATTATGATTGCTTTAAATATTAGAGATTCTTTGACAATTTGAATAATTAGGATTGAATGCAAGTTTTTGTGTATTCATCAACCGCCGAGGTTTCGGGGCAACACATCAACACATCAACACATCAACACATCAACACATCAACACATCAACACATCAACACATCAACACA
>JBGCFH010000284.1:0-39142 GCA_045106825.1 Saprospiraceae bacterium
GACATGAGATTTTCACAATCATAAAAAATTGAAATTCAATATTTTATATAAAAAATGAATCTCATGTCTCACATCTCACATCTATTTACAAAACTTAATTATCAATTAAATTTTGATAAATGCAGAAATTGTCAAAGAGCCGGATTAATTAATAATAATAATAAACTTGACTTACTTTTTATAAACTCGTATTTTCATCACATTAATAATTTTTTACAAAATTTAACAATATGAAATCACATTACAAATCGCTTATTTTATTATTTTTTATCGCATTATTATCAAATACTACAAATGCACAAAACGCACTAAGTTTTGACGGAATTAATGATTATATCACTGTTCCAAATGCTTCGGGACAAATTGCGAATCAAAATATGTCGCTTTCACTTTGGGTTTATCCAACGAATCCTGCACCAAATTTTCCTAATTTAGATGGATTTGCAGGAATTAGAAACAACTCAAACGCAGATTTTTACCTTATTCAAATCAGTAGTACCAACGTAGAAGCGAGATTTCGAAATAGTTTAGGAACAAATTATGATATTTTATTTACGAATTTAACCTTGAATACTTGGAGTCATTTTGTCTTTACTTATGATGGTTCAATGTTGACATTATATGTTAATGGCGTTTCGGTCGGAACACAACCAGCAACTGGTACAATCACCAGCACAACTGAAACATTACACATTGGAACTGTACCATTCAATACTACAAATTTTTTATTAAACGGTCAGTTAGATGATGTTTGTTTGTGGTCAAAAAGCCTTTCGGCGAATGAAGTTTCTGTTTTATACAATGCTTGTTCTATTGATTTAAACTCAACGAATTTAGAATTATGTTACGAATTTAATCAAGGAATTGCTGGTGGAAACAATACTTCAATTACTTCTGTCTTGGACAGTAAAGGAAATATCAATGGAATATTCAGCGGTTTTGCACTGACAGGAAGTACATCGAATTATGTCGCTTATGGTACAAATGCGTCCTCAACTTTAAACGTTAGCCTTTGCGATGTTCCATCTTATACTTCGCCTTTAGGCAATACTTACACGAGTTCAGGCACTTATCAAGAAACAATTATCAATGGCGGAGTTGGAGGTTGTGATAGTATTATTACGATAAATTTGGCACTCGGAAATACAACTAATAATACAACGATAAATCCAGTAACTTGTAGTAGTTATACTTCGCCCAGTGGACAAACTTATACAACTTCAGGAACATATTTAGATACTATAAATGGTTTTGCTGGTTGTGATAGTATCATCACTATTAACTTGACCGTTGCTCAAACAACAATGGCAAGCATAGATGTTCAAACTTGTGATAATTACACTTCTCCGAGTGGAACAAATACATGGGGAAGTTCTGGTACATACACCGATATTATTCCGAACGCTGCTGGTTGTGATAGTATCATTACCATCAATTTGACGATTGGAAATAATACTGGCTCGACTACTATTTCAGCTTGTGAAAGTTATACTGCTTCTAATGGAACTGTTTACACCTCTTCTGGTGAAATCAACGAAATATTCACCAATGCTGCTGGTTGTGATAGTATATTGATTATCAATTTGGTGATACTGCCAGCTTTAGATACAACGGTTTCCGTTAATTTATTTACACTTACAGCGAATCAAAACAATGCAACGTACCAATGGGTTGATTGTGATAATAATCAAATCATCCCAAACGAAACTAATCAATCATTTACGGCAAGTGCAGACGGAAATTATGCTGTAATTATTGATAATGGTGATTGTACGGATACATCGAATTGTTATTTGTTAGAACCAGTTAGTACATCAACTGTTTTTGAAACAACGATTTCAACTTTTCCAAATCCAACATCTGGAATCGTACAAATTGATTTAGGAAAATCTTATGATAATCTCCAACTTTCTATCAATAATGTGATTGGAAAAACAATCAGTTCTACGATTTATAATCATCAAAATAGAATCGAATTGGATTTGTCGGATTATGCGAAAGGTGTTTATTTTATTAATCTTCAATCTGATGACAAACGGGTTGTTTTGAAAATAATTTTGGAGTAAAGTGACTTATTTTGATTTAAATAATTCAATATTAAAAATCAATAAAGACAATATAACTTACTGATTATCAGACCTGACAAGTTTTTGAAGTTTGTCAGGTCTTTTGTTATCAATCGGTAAATCTACCGAAGTATTATAACACTCAAACATCACTAACAGATTCTCCTCTAACGTCCTCTTCCATGTTTTCTTTCCTTCTCAAAACCATTTCTTTCAAGACTTTAGAATTTTTCATAATAGCCAATTTGAACTCTAAACTATCATTAAAACTTTGCAACAAATGATTCAAATTCAAATCACCTAACTCTTCTTCTGTCAAGTTTTCAAAATCAACAGCTTCCAATATTTCATTGAAATATTCATATTCTTCATCCGATACTCGATAAGCTTCATCGTCCTCGTCATCGTCATCATATTCTTCATCATATTCTTCATCATATTCTTCATCATATTCTTCGTCATATTCTTCGTCATATTCTTCGTCATATTCTTCGTCATATTCTTCGTCATATTCTTCGTCATATTCTTCGTCATATTCTTCGTCATATTCTTCGTCATATTCTTCGTCATCATCGTCCTCCATTTCATTAAAAGTTCGATTAATCATTGTTTTGAGCATAACTAAAATAGCAACTGCTGCCATTATTAAATTTATATCTTTCTTCTTCATTCATTCTATTTATTGCTAAAATAAATTTAAACAATTCTTTTTTCACTAAAAGTATCATTAAAAATTTGATAACTTCGCTTTATCGATAATCATTGAATGATAAAGCCATGAGATTACAACGTTCAACTTACATAGTAGTTTTACTTATTGCAATTACTTATATTTTATATATTTCACAAAGTTATTTAGTTCCTTTAGTTTTAGCTGTTTTGATTTGGGATATTATCCGTGGATTACGAGATTTTTTCACAAGAATCAAAGTTGTTAAAGATTATGCACCTATTTGGTTATTGAATACACTATCGTTTGGTGCGATATTTTTAGTGTTGAGTGTTTTATCCAATATGATTGCTTCAGGAATTACTCAATTCTCCACCAAATTACCACTATATCAGAAGAATATTTATAAAATTAATGAAGTTGTATTAGCTAAATATAATTATAATCTCATTGAACAATTAGAAAAATACTTTGGTACTTTTGATTTTACTGTTTTGATTCAACCTATTTTTAATGGTTTGTCGGTTGTTTTAGCAGATGGATTTATGATTACTTTATATTGTATCTTTTTGTTGTTAGAAGAATCCATTTTTCGTGATAAATTCCGCTCGTTATTTGATAAAGAAGAACGTTTCTTAAAAGCCAATGAAGTTGTTCGTCAAATAGATATATTATTCACAGAATACTTGTCATTGAAAACAATTGTTAGCTTAATTACAGGATTTTGTAGTTATCTTGTATTAATTTTTTTAGAAGTTGATGCACCTGTACTTTGGGGAATTTTGATATTCTTACTCAATTATATTCCGAGTATCGGTTCGTTAATTGCAACTGCTTTTCCGACGATTGTTGCCATGTTACAGACTGGCGATATTATGTCGGGTGTTTGGGTTTTGGTAGCTGTTGGAATTATTCAAGTTATCGTTGGTAATTTTGTTGAACCCAAAGTAATGGGAAATTCTTTAAATATCAGTCCTTTTGTTGTTATCGTTGCGTTAGTCGTTTGGGGAGCAATTTGGGGAATTATCGGAATGTTATTAAGTGTTCCGATTACAGTCATTATGATATTAATAATGGCACAATTTGATAGCACAAGAGGCATTGCTATTATGCTTTCGGAAAGTGGGAAAGTCCAAACTATAGAACAACTTGATGTAAATTAAAAGGATTGTTGTCGCTTCATTCCTTGTTTGACGGTTTTACGTTTCTGTTTTTTTTTGACGTATATTCTAACAACGAGCGAGATACAAGCGACAACAATTAAATCTACCTTTTTAGCATCTTTTCAATTAATTCTATGGCTTGATTAAATCGTTCGCCATATTTTCCACCTTTGATTTCGTGGTAATTAATCTGAAAATCTTTCAGTGTTTGTCGATGAGATTTATCCAACTCATTTCGCATTTTAATATCCATTCGAGTACCATCTTGAACAAACGGAACATCATTACTCAAATAAATATATAAATCGGCACGATGTAATTTATAAATAGATTTATCAATATTCATGTATTCACCAAACGCATATTTAGAATACGATTGTGTAATATGAATATCGGTGTCCATTATCATTATTGGTTTTGCATCTTTATGAGCTTCTTTGATTTGGTTCGTATGTTCTTCTATAATTTTGTACAGTTGTTTTTGAGTAAATTCATTAGAATTTTCAACAATTTCTCGTCCTGCTTCGGTGACTAAGTTCGCACCAAAATAATGAGACAACGTATTACAAAGTGTAGATTTTCCTGTGGATTCTGTTCCTAAAACAACAACTTTCTTTTGAAAATAAGGTCGAGCTGCTTTCGCAATATATTTCCAATTTCCAATTACATCACGACGAATCATTGAAGAAGAAATATTATGTCTTTTTCGGTTTTCATCATACGAAATGTGCTTAATATCTAAATATTCCGCTACATACTCACCATACTTTTCGGAAGTAATCAAGACATCACAAAATGGAAGTATCGCTCTAAATTTTGAAGCCCAAAGTTGAGAAACGATACGTGAAGATTCGGAAGTATTCGGTAATTCAGATTCTTTATAATCAAATCCTTTAACAATAATTCGCTTATTTTTTCTAAAGGTTTGTTGTATCCAATCTACACGAGTCGCCGTATTAATATGTTCTTTATCGCTTCCGCAAACTAATACAATCAGTTCATCACAATATTTTAATGCAAATCCAATTAACGCTTTATGTCCTTTATGAAATGGTAAAAACTTACCAAAAACAAGCCCTCTTTTCATCGTTGTTGTTATATTTCGTGGTATTCGTCCTTTTGTAATTCTAACCCTAATTCTTTCCTCCAATTGATATAGCCAAATATACAGATAATCAAGAAGATTACATACTCAATCGACACGAATAATATATCTTTCAAGTAATAGAGATAAACCGCAACAATATCAACAATAATCCATAACAACCAGTTTTCGATTTTCTTTTGAGATAACAAAATCATCGCTAAAATACTTGCTGTTGTCGTGAAAGCGTCAGGATAAGGAAAAGCTGCTGGTTCTGAAAACGCATGAGGAAACCATAAATGAATTTGACTCATCATATAGCCGATTCCAATTGTTCCAATCACTAATAAAACAGCATAAATAGAAATCTCTCGTTGTGTCATTCGACTAATCGGTAACTGTGCTTCTACCCTATTATTTGACCACCGAGAACTCGGGACAAACGAAAGCCAATTGTACCAACCATAAACGGAAACGATAAAAAAGTAAACTTGCAGAAACATGTCTGCATATAAATTGATTTGATAAAAAAGGATAAAAAATGCAGCAACGTTTATTAGACTTGCTGGCCAAGTCCAAATATTTTCTCGTGAAGCCCAATAAACGGCTAACAACCCGAAGATTGTTCCTATTAACTCAATATAACTAAGTTCATACGTTCCAAAAGTATAAACAATATTTTCAATACTAAAAAAGTCCACGATTTGATTATTTGGTGCTCTAAAAAAATTTGTGATTTTCGATAAAAATTGTAAAAAATGGAATCTGTTATAATGGTATTTGGTACTCTCTTGATTTCTAATCAAATAAAGGGCTTTCTCATAAAAACTTTTAATGTATGAAATTTATATTTTTTGAACCACAAAAGAATCAATAGGCACAAAAGATATTCACAAAAGATATTCACAAAAGTTATATTTATTAATTCTTTTGTGAATACCTTTTGTGCCTATTATGCCTTTTGTAGTTCAAATTATTTCTATGAGAAAGCCCTTTAATCAAATACCTGATACCAAATACCTGATACCAAATACCTTAAAATAAGCATTGCGTATTTTTACATCATCTTATCAACGCCACATTTCCTTTCTTAAACTGCTTCAAACCATTAAAACACTCAATCTCCAAATAATAACCAAAAACGTCAGGTTCTAAAGGAATACCGTTGAACGTTCCGTCCCAACCTTGATTAAGATCCCGAGTTTCAAACACTTTTTGTCCCCAACGATTGTAAACAGCTAAGTAAACCTCGGTTATCGAATTTGCTCGAACGTAGAATACGTCATTTTCACCATCATTATTTGGTGTAAATGCATTTGGAATAAAAATATACGGTAATTCGCACTCAAACTCACGAATCAAAATCGTGATGTCGTCTATGTTTTTACAACCATTTTCATCTTCGATTTGGAGTGTATACGTTGTATTTACATACAGATTTGCAATCGGATTATAAATTCCATTGACATTTAAACTTGAATCAGGTGACCAAGTATAAGTATAATTAGCATTCGTTGCCATCAATTGTGCTGGTTCACCTGGAAAAACAGAATCCACATCTGCAACAATATCCAATGTTGGAAAATTGGCGGAAGCCTGAATCCGAATCGTATCAACACCAACACAACCAAACTGATTGGTTGCTTCGACCCAATAATCCGTTGTCAAAATCGGTGCTACAATGGCTTCTTCTGTATTTTGACCAAATAATATATCTTCATTAGGAAACCACTCGTAAGTCAAATTATCTGTCGAGTCAAGGTTAAAAACCTCTAAAAACATTTCTCCACCTCGACAAAGTTGTGGTGTAGAAGTAGTAGAAATATTAACTAAATTTGTTAAAATTGTATCTATAATTGTATCTATACAACCATTAGAAAAAGTAGTCGTTAATATAATTGGATAGAAATTTCTACCATAAATTGTATTAGTAGGGTTTTGAATAGAATCTTGTTCTCCGTTCCAAAACTCCCAATTCCATGAAACTACCGAAGCAGTAGGACTAAATGAATTATCAATTAATTGAACTTGTGTGGAATCTTCACACACATCATAAATAGCCTCAAAATCGGCTATAACCGTCTCATCTTTTATATGTACTAATTGAATGAATGTATCAATACAAATTTCATTTGCAGCACCTGCTATCAATATAATCACATATTGCCCTGTATCTGGATAAGTATAAGATGGGGAAAAACTATTTGAAGTATCCATATTAGTCGTTAAATCTCCAAAATTCCATAAATAGGTACTTTGCGTATCTGATTGATTTACAAAATTTACGGTTAAAATTGAATCGCAAATAACATCAGAAGCCTGAAAATTAGCATCATTAAAAGGAGGTTTGTAAATAGTATCCACTGCTAAATCAGAACAACCATTGGCGGAAGCTGAAATCAGTATAATCTGATAAAATCCTTCTTCGGAAATTGTATCAATTGGATTTTGAATAGTATCCACCGTTCCGTCCCAAAATATCCAATTCCAATACGTAATTGGACTATCAGGATTAAATGAATTATCAATCAATTGAACTTTTGCAGAATCTTCACAAGGCTCGTAAATGACATCAAAATCAGTATTCATTGTTGCATCTTGTACACTAACAACTCGAATTAAGGTATCCGAACAACTTTCATTCACACCTGCTACTAATGTAATAATATATTGTCCTGTATCTGGATAAGTATACGATGGAGAAAAAACGTTTGAAGTATCCGCATTTGTAGTCAAATCCCCAAAATTCCATAAGTAGGTACTTTGCGTATTCGATTGATTATTAAAATTGACGGTAAAAGTCGAATCACAGACAACTTCAGGAGCAAAAAACAAGGCACTATGTAAACTGCCACAAGTACCAACATTGTACTGAAAATCTCGCTTCGTACTCGAAATCAATACACCATTTCGATATTCTTTTACACAAATGCCGACTACATATTGACCAACTTGCGTTGGTGTTCCTGTCAGTAAACCTGTAAATTTATTGATTTTCAAAAGGTCAGTTCCCCCCATCATGTTATTGGTAGAAAACGGCAATTGCCAATCAATAGAATCATAAGGTGGAGGGTTTGGCGGTTGTGGCATTGAGTTCGATATAATTGCACCTTCAAACGGTGCGCAGAGTTCATATACTAACGAATCGCCATCAATATCCGTCGCAGCATGATCAAAAACAATTGGCTCTCCGGCACAAATATAAATCGGTGGCCAAGCATTAAAAACTGGATTAGAATTACATGTTGTGAGTGCTAATTCTGATATTTCGGTATAATAAGTTGCTCCAGTTTGGTTAGGATTTTGAATATTCAAAATCGTATAATTTCGACAACAACGTTGATACGCTAACTGATAACCACCTGGTGTAAAGGGCAAAAACATCGTGTCAATATACGTTGTTCGATGAACACAAACATCTGGCGGAATCACTAAACAAGAATCAAAAAGTGTTGGATTCAATGTATCATCGCCCATAAAAGGAATCAACAATTGCGTCACTAAAGTATTAGAAGTATCAAAAACACCAACTGCTGCAAAGGCATCGAAAGGCGGAACTCCGTTTTGACAATCTCGAAAAACCGTTAGTGAAATTTCATAAAAATTATTTGACAAACAACGATAATTCAACTCGCCACCGACAATGTGTGTCGCTTTCACGGTCGAAAATGAGATGCTACATAATAGAATAATAAAAAGTAGTTTTTGAGTCGATTTCATAGTTGATTAATTCTTTCTCACTAATCACAAAACGATATTCTACTAAATCTACTTATTTCTTATACGCTCTTGACATTCTTCTCGAAGCACGAGCATTTTCAATATTATTTCGGTACTGCAATTTTGGTGTTATTGCTTCTTGAAAAGTGATTGTAAAATTATTATTTCCATCTTTAGTAATAATAACTCTGGTTGGTGATTTCGATTTTTTGTTTTCAAAAGTCGCAATACCATTTTTATAACTTATCAATTCAAATTTAGTAGTCGATTTATCTACCCCAAAGTTAGAAATATAATAGACTTTATTTCTAATTTGTTTAATTTTCATTGACTCTGTGAATATCGTATCACTATTTTGCACCAAATAACCTTTCGCTTCTAATGTACTCTTATCTGTTTTAGTCCATTTTTCATATGACAAACCATTGTTTGTTTGATTTGACCAAGCACCTGTAAGCCATTGAAAATCAGCAATTTCTGTCTTATCGTCTTTTGTTTTAGCGTCATCAGCCTTATTTCGATTCGCTTTTGATTTTGTCACTTCATACTCTTTTTTTGAAGCACGAGCATTTGCTTGTTCTTTTTTTACTTCTTGTTCTGCTTTTCTTTTGATTTCTTCATAAGCAACATCATCAGACATATTTAAAGCAGCATCTGGAGCGATATATTCTTCCGTTTTTTCTGCTTCTACAATCGGTTTAGGATTCGATACACCAGCGTTTGCAGCAGGTTGTTTCTGAACTTTTGGTGGTAAACTTGGTTTTGCCGTTGTTGGTCGAGGTGAAGTTTGCTTCACTTTTGGTTTTGGAGTAGATTCAGGATTTGATTGAATCGAAGGTTGAATACGTTCTTTTTCCTTTGAAAAAGAATTATCCGCAATGATTCGTTTTTCAGTTGTAATTGATTTTTCTTCCTGTTCAATAACTGCTTCTTCAGCTTCTTCCAATGCTTCTGGTGCATATTCTTTACGCCAATCCGAACCATCTTTAGTTACTGCAAGTTCACCTTGTTGTTGCTCATTCATTGCAATCGTTTGAGTATCCGCTACCAGACTATTTCCATTTTTAAACAATGCAATAGCTGAAATCATAGCAACAATAGCGATGACAGCAGCAGCCGTAGAAATATAGCGATAGATTCGACGAGAACTACGGATTTTATCTTGGTCGAGTTTCTCTTCCAATTTTGCCCAAGCACGTCGAGAAGGCTTTTCCTCTAACAGATGTTCCTTATCTTTAAAAAGATTCGATATATAATCTTCTTCGTTATACATTTTAATTAACTATTAAGTGTTAATTATTAATTATTTTCATATAAATATGAATCACTTAGCACGTCAATAATTCATATTTAATAATTAATATCTAAATTAGCTTCTTCCCGCAGCATACGAATCAGGATAATTCTTTTTCACCAATTCTCTTAGCCGCTTTTTTGCCAAAATCAACTGTGATTTTGAAGTATTGATACTGATTCCTAAGATTTCAGCGATTTCTCTATGCTTGTATCCTTCGATAACGTACATATTAAAAATCGTACGATAACCTGTTGGCAACATATTTAATAATCCTAAAATATCTTGTGCTGCTAAGTTATCTTCTGCAACTGCTCTTGTTGGTAATGATATATTTGAAATTTCTACCGAAAGTTTAAAGTTATTGTTTTTACGCAAAAACATCAAAGCCTGATTAACCATGATTCTACGAATCCAACCTTCAAAACTTCCCGAACCTTTGAACTTATCAATGTTCGACAATACTTTATAAAACCCTTCGACCATTACGTCCTCAGCATCTTCATAGTTCTTCACATATCGACGACACACTCCAAACATTTTGGGTGCATATCGGTCGTAAAGAAACTTTTGAGCCCGACGTTCTTTGTTGCGGCATTTTTGTATTAATTCCTGTTCCGTCACTGATTTTGGCAGTTTTTTTATGGAATATAACGTAATTTAGTGAATATCAATCACCTTATTACTTATCCTTTAAAAATAACTTTTGGTTGAAATTTCAATCTTATAGATGTTATACGATTCGTTTTTGGTGTATGATTCATTTTTTATTACGAATGATATTAAATTCTAAACAGATTTATTACACTTAAATCCTTGATTTACAATGGCAAGTTAAGTAATTAATTATAATTTTAAAAAATGGTTTTTTGAAAAATCCAGTGGAATAATAAAAATTTGAAATCTATCAAGATTGTTTTTTTGTGTTGATCACTGGATTTTTCAAAGAACTTAAAAAATCATAAAATGATGAAAACAATACTTACAATTCTAACTATGACAATGAGCTTGTTACTTACGGCTCAAAATTTATATTTTCCACCAAGTACTGGAAATTGGGACACCATTTCACCCAATTCATTAAATTGGTGCGTAAACGAATTAGACAGTTTGCAACAATTCTTAGAGGATAAAAACACAAAAGGATTTATCATTCTGAAAGATGGTAAAATAGTTACTGAATGGTATTTTGACGGCTTCGCTCAAGATAGTCTTTGGTATTGGGCTTCAGCAGGAAAAACACTGACAGCAACGCTTGTTGGTATTGCAGAACAAGAAAATCACTTAAACTTTACGGATGCAACCTCACAATATTTAGGAAAATGGACAAGCTGCTCAACCGTTGACGAACAGCAAATCACGATTCTAAATCAATTGACAATGACAAGCGGTTTAGATGATTCGGAGTTTGATTGTACCGATAGTTTGTGTTTCACCTGTTTGACTTCCGTCAATAGTCGTTGGGCTTATCACAATTCGCCTTATACTTTGTTGACGAATGTTGTAGAAAGTGCAACTGGACAAGGTTACAATCTATATTTGCAACAAAAAATCAATTCAAAAATTGGTTCGAGTATTTTTTATTTGCCTTTCGGCAATAATAGATTAGCCGTCAGTAACACTCGTGATATTGCCCGTTTTGGGTTATTGACTTTGGCAAAAGGCAACTGGAATGGAACGCAAGTTTACGACTCAACTTACTATCATTTGATGACGAATACTTCCCAAAATCTAAATCCTGCTTACGGTTATTTATGGTGGCTAAATGGAAAAAGTCAGTATATGTTGCCAAGTTCTCAAATCACTTTTAATGGTAAGTTAGTACCAAATGCACCTGATGATATGTTTGCCGCTTTGGGTAAAAATGATCAAAAAATTTACGTTGTTCCGTCTGAAAATATGGTCGTGATTCGCATTGGTAATTCGAGCGGAACGAGTTTGTTTGCACTTTCTACTTTTGATAATGAACTTTGGGGAAAAATCAACGATTTATCTTGTACAAACTCGACTTCTAATTTTGCGAAAGCAGAAAAAAACGTAACCATTTATCCAAATCCTACAGCAGGTATTTTGAATATTAAAACGGCTGAATTGATTGAAAATATTGAGGTTTATTCTACTTTTGGTCAATTGCTTTTGAATCGAAAAGTCGTTGATAATCAGTTAGATATTTCTAATTTAGAAAGTGGCATTTATTATTTAAAAATAACGTTAGAAAACGGGAAAGTGATTACGGAAAGGCTAATCAAAGAGAACTAATAATGTATGAAACATACTTTTAAAACGCATCAACCAGCTTCGTCATTTTTGCGAAAATATATTGCTTATTATTATTTTCATCAAACCAATGAGAAAAATGGAAAGCTACATTTTACTTATTATCCTCATATTAAAAATGCCTTGACGATTTATAAAAATTCGTCTGCTGTGATGTTAGATGATTATACGTCTCGAACGATTCCAAATGCTAACGGTTATTTTTTTGCATACACAAAATTGCTTCAGCGATACAGCAATGCAGAACTAAATGCACCTTTTGATAAGGTTGGAATTGTATTTCAACCGTTGGGAATTAATCATTTTATAGAAGAGAATTTGTCGGAAATTATAAATAAGGAAATCAATCCAAACCTACATTATTTTAAGACGTCAATGAGTCCTTTTTTAGATAAAATTTACGCTTTAGATGATTTGAACAAAAAAGTAGCATGTCTTGATGATTATTTTCAGTCTATTTTTGTTGATTTTGAAGAACAAAGATTGGTAAATGCCATACAATTGATTCTTGATAGTGAGCAGAAATTTACCGTACAATCACTTGCTACAACTTTAAATATTAATCGAAAAACGCTTTTAAGATTATTCAAAAAACACTTGTGTTGCTCTGTTAAAGATTATCTTGGAGCCGTACAATTTCGTCGAGCGTTAGAAGTTTATCAATCAAAATCCCAAAAACCCTTGCTGACACATCTTGCTTTTGATGTTGATTATTACGATCAATCTGATTTTATTAATCATTTCACCAAAATTACAGGATTTAATCCAAAACGTTTTTTCAAAAAAGTCGTGAAATATGGCGAAGAGGAAACGTTTTGGTCATTTGACGAGAAACTTTAAGAAGTCATAAAATTATCAACTGTCCCAAATCACCAATTTTGAAATGATTGAAAGATTTAATTTTGCTTGTGATTAGTTTTTATGGCTATCCTCCTAACGTTGGAAAGTTTCGAATATACAGTAGCGGCTGTTTTAGCTGCCGTCATTGCTAATACTCACGGCAGCTAAAGCAGCCGCTACTATACAATTCCAACCTTAGAAGAGTAGCCGTTTTTATAACTGAAAAGTTTACAATCAATAACTTATCTATGCAATTACAAAATTTTCAATCATTCGATTTAGCTAAAAATTTAAGAATTAGCGTTTTATTTTTTTTACTGCTTTCTACAATTTATTCAAATGCTCAGATAAATGGACAAATTACGGACGTAAAAAACGAATCATTAGCATTCGTTAATGTAATTGTTAATAATGATAATCGTCAAGGTCAAATTACGGATATTGATGGTTTATTTTTATTAGAAAAAGTCAAAGTTGGCGATAAATTGTATTTGTCTTATTTGGGGTACGAACCATTGATTTATACCATTACAAAAGCGGATTTTGATAAACAAATTACGATTCAAATGCAATCAGCAAGTTTTCAGTTAGAAGAAATTGCCGTGATTGCCGGCGAAAATCCTGCTCACCGAATTATTAAAAATGTCGTCAAAAATCGAAACGAAAATAACCCAGAAAAGTACGATAAATATCGCTGTGAAACGTATAACAAAATGCGTATTTCGACATTAATTGATTATGAAAAATATAAAACAGAAGTCATTGACCAACGAAAAGATACCTTAACCGAAGAACAACGAAGAAGAGATAAATCAATGCAACGGAGGAAAATTTCAACATCGAAACATTACACGATGATTATGGAAACCGTGACAGATAAACAATTTATCGCTCCGAATGCTCACAAAGAAGTGGTTTTACACAACAAAGTTTCGGGATTCAAAAAACCAGAATTTGTGGCGTTGGCGAAAGATATGCAGCCGTTTGCGTTTTATGAGCCGCAATTACAAATCTTAGGAAAAACCTACTTAAATCCGATTAGTCGAGGCAGTACAAAAATTTACTTTTTTGATTGGACAGATACATTGATTAATGGACAAGATTCGATTTTTATCATCGAATTTCGACCAAAAAAAGGTAAAACGTTTAAAGGATTAAAAGGCGTATTGTACATTCATTCTAATCAATATGCGATTCAAAATATCATTGCTGAACCTGCTGATATGACTTTGGCAGAAGTGCATATTGAGCAAAAATATAAATATCATGCAGATTCTAAAAGATGGTTTCCAGAGCAACTCAATGTCGAATGGTTGATTAAAGATTATCCAACGCAATACGAAAGTTTTTTGTTACAAGGCAAAAGTTATATTCGTAAAGTGGATTTGAATCCAGATATTCGTAAGCGAACATTTACGAGAGATAAATACATTATGGCAGATGGTATTTTTGACTTGGATACGACTGGCTGGAAAGCGGAACGAACGGATGCTTTGACGATAAAAGAAGTAGAAACCTATCGGTTAATTGATAGTCTTTCGGAAGAGGTAGAATTAGAAAAAGCGATGAACGCTGCATATTCAATTTTTGATACGAGGTTGAGTTTAGGCAAAATTGACTTGAATTTAGATAGAATTTTGGCGATTAATGATTATGAAAAAGCTCGTTTAGGTATTGGTTTTCAAACGAATGATGAATTGATTAAAAATGTATCTGTTGGTGGATATTTTGGTTACGGTTTTGGCGATAAAGCGATTAAATATGGCGGCGAAATCGCTTGGAATATTTCAAAAAAATACGATATGAATCTCAAAGCTGGTTATCAAAATGATTTATTGACACCAGCAATGTTGGATTTACCGATTTGGGAAGTTCCTTTTTCGAGAACAACCGAAAATATTTATCAACCTTTATTGGATAATTTAGAAGAATTTTATGGTGAATTTAATAGCGAGTTTTTGAAGTTTGGTAATCTAAATATTCGATATGCACAACAGGAAATTACACCGAATAGCGAATATCAATATATTAATAATGATGGAATTTTTGAACGATTTTCTTTCGAAGAAGTCAGTGTTGGATTGCGTTATGCGTACGGAGAACAAACAGTTACGTTCATGGGTTTGGAAGCTCCAGAACCGACAAAATTTCCAATTTTAAAAATTCGATTAACTGGAGGAAATTGGTTAGAAACAAATACAATGTATCAAAAAATCCAAATTGGAGTAGAACAAAAACTGGAATTACATCGCTTAGGAAGTTTTGAATATAACATAGAAGCTGGAATGATTAATGGCGAATTACCTTGGACAAAATTGTTTAATAGTCGAGGTTTAGGCGTTGGTTTTCAACCGATTATTATTGAAAATACGTTTAAAACGATGAATCCAAATGAATATTTATCAAGCGAGTTTGTCCATTTGTTTTTGCGATATAGAATTGGAACATTAACCAAAACAAATGAGTTTTTTCAGCCTGAATTATCTATCGTCCACAATCAAGCGTGGGGAAATTTGAATAACAAAACCTATCATTCACAAGAATTTAAAACGCTCGAAAATGGCTTTTTTGAATCAGGAATAGAATTGAATAATTTGTATCGCTACAATTATTTGAATATCGCTTATTTAGGACTTGGAGCTGGTGTTTATTACAATCATACCGATTGGAATTTTGAAGACGTAACTTCAAAATTGAGTTATAATTTGTTATTTACTTTTGATTTTTAAAGGTTGCTGAGTTGTTAATTAATCATCAGATGAGTTTGTATAATTTTTGAATCGTTATATAAAATATTGATTTTCAGATAACGACTCATCTGATGACTTAATAGAAAAAATCACATTTTCAAACCAAGTTGACTATCATAATTCGCTTGTTCCAAATATCTATAATAACCTTCATTTGCCCAATTTAACATCGCTTTATCACCTGAAGAATTTCCAAATGCAATGACTTTATCAAAATCATTTTTGTTATAAATTGCTTTGATTCTATTTACTTTTTCTTGCTTATCGCAATTTGAACTGGCAAATTTTCCAGTATAAATTCCATTCTCATATAATAAATTCGTACAAATTAAATGAAGCTGATATTTTTCACAAAAAGCATTTAAATGAATATCAATATTAGCAGAAACGATGACGATTGTATTATTTTTATTTTGATAAGATTCCACCAATTCAATAGCATCTTTTCGTAGAATTTTAGGCATTCTATTGTTTAAAAATAGTTCTGCTTGTTCATTGATTCGGCTTTTTGTCCAACCTCTATAAAAACTATTGACAACAAAATTTTTCCCTTTTTTAGCATCATAAAGCCCTAATTTCCAAACGATAATCACAGGAATAGAAATAAACATATTCCAACAAAATCGAATAAATCCATGTGTAAAAATAAATAAATCGACAAGAGAATCTCTATCGCTTAATGTTCCGTCGAAGTCGAAGAGGATTAGATTTTTAGTTCCCATTCATAGTGATTTAAAATAAAAATCAATATACATAATAAGAAGGTATAATTTCTGACAATTAATCCGATATATACAATCTTACAATTACTAAAATACGATTTTTGATAAAAAACAAATCACAATCACTTATCTTTACTCGTTCTAAAAGCAAAATTATTTGAATTTTTATTATTTCAAACCGTGTCGATTTTCCTACAATATTTCGGAATAAACAAAATCGACACCGTTTTTAAAGAATTTTTTACATGAAATACCTATTCACAATCGCATTATTGGGCGTATTCACAATGACATTCGCTCAAAAGTATAGCAATGAATTTTTAAATATTGGTGTTGGTGCAGCCGCACAATCTATGGGAAACGCACAAGTTGCAAGTGTTTCTGATGTAACGGCTGGTTTTTGGAATCCTGCTGGATTGACGCAAGTCGAGGATGATTTTCAATTATCATTTATGCACGCAGAATGGTTTGCAAGTATTGGTAATTACGATTATTTGGCTGGTGTAAAGCCATTGTCGGATGGAAAACGAGCAATCGGTTTGTCAATGATTCGTTTTGGTATTGATAATATTCCAAATACTTTATCGCTTTATGAATCTGACGGAACAATTAATTATGATAATATCAAACCATTTTCGGCGGTTGATTACGCATTTTTGATGAGTTACGCTCAAAAGTTAAAAAATGAAAAACTAAGTATCGGAGGAAATGTGAAAGTAATTCACCGTCAAATCGGGCCTTTTGCTACTTCTTGGGGCTTTGGTTTAGATGTCGGAATGCAATATCGTGTGACAAAGAATTTTACTATCGGACTTTTAGGAAAAGATATTTCGTCTACCTTTAATGCATGGGACATTAACTTTACTGATGAAGAAAAAGAAGTATTGGAAATCACCGGAAATGATATTGTAATCAATTCTGTTGAAATTACTCGTCCAAGCATTATTTTAGGATTTGCTTATCAACAACGATTTAATAAAATTGGTGTCTTAGCAGAAGTCAATGCGAATATGACAACCGACGGACAACGCAATGTTTTGGTAAGTGCTGATCCGATTAGTATTGATCCTTTGGCTGGTTTTCAGTTGGATTATAATGAACGAGTTTACCTTCGTGGCGGTGTGAATACGATTCAAAAAGATGTAGATTTGGCTGGAGAAGAATTTTGGACTTTTCACCCAAATGCTGGTGTTGGCGTTAAATTAGGTGCTTTACGTTTAGATTATGCTTTCACCAATGTTGGCGAACAATCAAATAACACTTACTCACACGTTGTTTCTATGGTTTTAGATGTAGATTTCGACTATTGGAAAAAGGTGATGAAACAAGCAGAACGATAAACGGTTAATCCTTTTTGTAAAAAAGCGAATGATTTAAAATCATTCGCTTTTTGATTTTTTGCATACTGCTTACTGAAAACTGGTCAAGGGTTTACTGTTCCTCTTCCTCCGTTTCCTCTGTATCTTTACCACGCTTTTTCACTACTTTCATCACATCTTTGATAATAACTAAAGCTTCTGCATTTACCAAATCAGATGTTAGTTCGACCTCTTTTTCTTCATCAGTATGAACAATAGAAAGCATAGCTGTATTTGGAGGAACTTCGCCAGTGTTGTGAGCATACATGACGAGTTTATTCGGTTTTCCTTCTTCAATCGTTAAGCGTAACCGAGCAGGATCTTTCGTCACTTCATACTTATCTAATAAAATTTTACCATTATAAATTAACGTAATCACATCACCATCAGGTTTTTGAGCATCCCAAACCATCAAATCAACTTCGCCACCTTCAAATCGTACCGTATCTTTTACAATGACTCGACGACGTTGCATCATTTTACGGGCTTTTTCCAATTCAGCTTCGCTTGACGCTGGCCCTTGAATCGTTCCTGCCGTATCAGGTTCTGGTGCAATCGGAATCATCAAACCTTCATGATACGTTCCGACCCAAATACTTTGGTCTTCGGCTTCTGACAAACAAGTAATTCCACCATTCAAATCATAACCTGCAAAAGGCGGCAAAATCGGTGACCAAAATTTATCCCGTTGTTTTTGTAATACAATTCCACCAAAGTAGCGAGTTCCAGCCACAATTCGACCACTTTTATATAATGCCATTGCACTTACAGCATAATCATGTCCATCATTATTCAACGCAATCATAATATTATCATTCGGATTTTTCTCTTCTTTCCAACGATTTCCTTCTTTAATAAATAAATGACCAGTTTCATAATCGACTGCCAAAATGCGACCTTTAGTATCCATCATACTTCGTAAAGTATGTTCCCTACGTTCTATTCTAAATGATGTTGAAAAACCACCACGAACTGTTTTAGTGAATATCAATAAACCTTGTGCTGTACTAACCAAAGCATTACCATCTTTATCAAATGAAACATCATAAACTTTATTCAAATTTTGAACGGCTACGCCCCAAAGTTTAGTCAAATTACCTGTATGATCGTATAAATACAAACCATGTTTTGGTGTTCCTATCAACTTGTCGCCTTTTTTGCTTACCGCAATACAAGTAGCGATATTGTCGCCAGGCAAATCAACAGATGTCCAAGTAGTTCCATTAAATGAAGCTATTCCGCCGCCATTTGTAGCTATCCAAACTCGACCATTTTTATCAAAATCAATACGATTAATACTATGGCTCGGAATCTCACAAGTTGCAGGATTATAAATTGTCCAACGCAACTCATCAAATTTTGCCAAACCTCCAGACCAAGTTGCGACCCAAACAGCATCTTTTTTATCGACTTTTACGTCACAAATATGATTATCAGGAATCGAAGAATTGCTTGTGTTAAAGACTTGCCAGCCATGAATAATTTCTTGACTTTGTGCTGAATATCCAAGAGTAATTAGTAGAAACACAAATAAACAAGTTATCTGAGGTATATTTTTCATAGTTCTGAATTATTACTGTTCTAATTTTTTTAATAATATATTTTGGTTCATTGACAATTTTTGCCAAAAGCAAAAATTATTGTTTTACGTAGCGGCTGTCTTTAGCTGCCGTAAACAATTTCAAACAAAGACGGCAACTAAAGATAGCCGTTACTGGCAAAAATTATCAAACAACCATATATTTTAAGGTTTATAGAGAACAGCAAATAGTTTTTGATAAATGTGACGTATCTATTATTTCATAAACTGTGCCTTTTGGAGTAAAAGCACCTAAATTAAGTGACGGATTTTAAATAAATAGCATGACGACTATATTTTAACCAAAATTTTGATGTAAATATTATAGTTTAATATTTTGAAATAGCTTTTATTAACTAATTCAAGTTGTGGATTAACGATTCCCTGAAACTAAAAATCCCGAGTGCGAACACTCAGGATTTTATATATTAAAAGTTCATTTTAAAAATAATCCGCACAAATACAGATCGGTTCTCAAAACCTCTCAAAAACAGGATTAGGTTTGCTCTTATCGTTCAGTAATCTCCTCGTCTTTAAGCCACAAAGGTTTAAAGAACCTGACAAGTCAAAGGTTGAAGCCCGCCCTACCGACTCAATACGCCCCTTATATTAAAAATGTTAGATTTGGAAACATTGGTATCTGTGCGGTGTATTTTTAACAAAATTGATGTTGTTTAGTTCATTTTGATTTACAAACTTTTTAGTAAATCAAGACTGCAAATCTATATATTTTTTATGAATTTTATTATGCTACAATAGTTATTTTTTTAATGTTTAGATAAATTTTGTAGCCATCAAAAATCATCTGATGAGTCATTCTTTGATAATCAATGTTTTATCATAATCCACAAAAAATTAGGAACTCATCAGATGATTATTCTTATTATCAAAAATTAATCTTTAGTTCCTTCTTCTGCTAATTTTTTATCTCTTTCGATGATTTTATCCATTACTTCGCTCATTTGTTCCGCACCGATTCTTTTTGCTAAAATCTCTTTTTTCTCATCTAATATATAAACAACTGGCGTAGATTTAACATTATAAATTTGCTTATAACGAGAACGATAATAAGGATCAATCATATTCAGCCAACGACCCATATCTTTCTCTTTAATAAAGTCTTTACATTCTGCCTCACCTTTATATGTTTTGGTACAAATCGCATACACTTCAACACCTTTAGATTTATAATCATCATAGAATTTTAGCATATCGGGCATTGACTTTTTACAATGTCCACAATCTGGATCCCACATAAATAGAATCGTGTATTTCGATTTAATGCCATGTAAACTTTTTGACTCTACGGGCAAACTCAAGGTTTGCATCGAAATATCTGGAGCGATTCTTCCACATAACAACGGACGCAAAGCATCCGCATCTTCCTTGATTTTTTTCAACTGCTCTTCATCAATCCAGTCCGCTTTACCTTTCGCATAATAATTATCAACTAAATGCACATAAACAGCATCCATACAAACAATTTTCGATTTTGCATATAGATTTAATAATCGTACCAATGCAAACTTGAATACTTCCTCATTTCCTTCTGACAATTTCAAAATCCTATCTACTGCAATAATCACAGAATCTGGATGTGGAACAGTCACTTTATCTCCTACATATAAATCAATTTTTGGATGTAACATCGGAGAACGCAAAAAACGGTCATCATCTAAATGAATATTATCAAAAAAGTGTTCTTTGTAATAATAAAAACTTTTCACTTCATCTTTCCTCACTTCTTCAGGTACATCAATCGGTGTGTTGATTTGAATAATTCGGGCAGTAAAACTACTTGGATATTTGTCAATAATACCTTTTTGATAAGCCACAACGACTTCATCTAAATCTTTCACTTTACCTTCTAATTCTTCGATTTTGCTTTTATTAGTCGCTTCGTCTTTTTTTAATTGTTCTAATAATTTAGACATTCCATTACGTTCTGTCCGTTTTGTAGTCAAGTAGTTAAGATACCCAAAAAACCTCGTATTTTCAGCTGAACCTTTGACTTGCATAGAGGGAATAAAACTTTCAGTATCGGTTGATAATTTAAAGTGTTGCTCTCCTTTATTGATTAAAAATTCAAATGATTTTCCAATCGTAGGGAAAAAGGCAATGTACATTCCAGGATCCAACTCTTCCTTATCTTTTAGTAAAAAATGACCAGGTTTTGTTGCTGTTAAAGTATCTGAAATATATTGTTTATCTCCAAAGTGATAAGCAATAATCATTTGTGTATCAGCATAATTTTTAATTTCAAATTCAATAGCATGTCCTTCTTCTTCCAGAGTTGCTTGAATAGAGAAAATGGCTACTATAGCAATTGCCCATAATACGTATCTAATCTTCTTCATTTTAAAATTGTATATTTTGACTAAAATGTGTTTACCTAAATATTTAGTTAAAGTACAAAATAAATAAGCTTTATTAAATCTTCCAAACTATTAGAAAAACGAAACCATTTTTTTCATATTGTTTAACACTTTGTTTAGTTTAAACTGTTTTTCCATAAAAAAGTTGGTAATGCTGTAAATGTAAGACTTCCAAGAATTATCTATTCGTACAAAAATAAATGAAAAATTGTATTTCTCTATTCTCTTCAAGATTTCCGAACAGGCAGATGTCTTGCTAATTTTTAAATGTTTTCAATATAAATATTTACTAAACTAAAAATGCGTTCTATCTTTGAGGGCATTTTTGATATAAATCATAAGGAAAATAGAAAAGCGACAATTTATGAACATTAAAATCACAGAAGGATTTTCAGAAGACTTAACCACTTTAGTTATACCAATGTTGAAACAAAAGAGCTTAAAACCTTGGTTATCAACACTTAGCAACTTATTAAACATACCAGAAGAATTGCTAATTTCTGACTTCAAAGCCAATCATAAAGAAATTTTTACAACTTATTGGAATGGCCAACGAGTGATTCTTTTAGGTATAGGAGAAGATATTAAACAAGAAAAAATCATTGAAGCTTTTCGTAGTTTGTCACACAAAACAAAAGGAAAGCATTTTACAAAAATCGGTGTTGATTTTATTAATTTTCAATTTGAAGACATTGATAAAGATTTACTGCCTTTGTTTACAGAGATGGCGGCAAACGGTTTGGTTTTAGGGCAATATGATATTCAATTATTAAAATCAAAAACAACAGATAACGGTAAAATTGAATACGTTGAATTTTTAGCTTTTGATTACGATGATTCTATCAAAGATAAAATTCACAAAGGTGTAGAAACCGCAAAAACACAATGTGAAATAATGACATTGCTAAACCTTCCTGCAAGTCATAAAACATCTTTAGTTTTAGCAGATTGGGCAAAAAAATCTGGTGATAAATATGGTTATTCGGTTCGAGTATTTGAAAAAGAAGAAATCGAAAAATTAGGTTTTCACGCTTTATTAGCCGTCAATCGTGGAAGCGAAATTCCACCTCGATTTATTGTTATGGAATATAAATCAAAGCGATTTAAATCAATGAAAACCATTGGTTTAGTTGGCAAAGGTGTAACTTATGATACAGGTGGTTTGAGTATCAAAACGCAAGGAATGCACTTTATGAAATCCGATATGGGCGGAGCTGCTGCGGTTTTGGGAACAGTTGAAATCGCTGCCAAATTAGAATTGCCATTTGACATTATTGGAATCATTCCAACGACAGATAACTGTGTTGATGCAAAATCAATTAAACCAGGTGATGTGATTGATTCTTATAGCGGATTGACGATTGAAGTGATGGATACAGACGCAGAAGGTCGTTTGATTTTAGCCGATGGTTTGAACTATTTGGTTAAAAATTATAATCCAGATATCTTGATTGATCTGGCGACTTTGACAGGAAGTTCTGTTCGAACATTGAGTTATTATGCTGGTGCGATGTTTACACAAAATGACGAATTAGCTAATGAAATGTATCTTTCGGGTCAACGAAGTGGCGAAAGAGTTTGGCGATTACCAATGTGGGACGAGTACAAAGTAAACTTAAAATCTGATATTGCTGATGTTAGAAATTATGGTTTACGACCTTTGGCTGGTGCTTCGGAAGCAGCTAAGTTTTTAGAACATTTTGTAGAAAATCATCCTGCTTATGTTCATTTAGACATTGCTGGTGTCGCTTATAAAGATACTGAATACGCTAAACATAAAGTAGCAACGGCTTATGGCGTTCGTTTATTAATGGATTATTTGTTTCAGTTGGAAATTAAACAAGACTAAAACGACAGATTTTTAATATAGAAATGAGGTTGTCTCAAAAGTCAAAATTTTCTCTGACTTTTGAGACAACTTCATTCTAACGGTTTTATAACTTTCCATCTAATCTCATTTTTACTAATTGAGCATGAGATAATGGTTTTTGTGGATTTTCTATATCTCCATTTGTTTCATAATCTAAAAGAATCAATGTTCTATTTTTAGACAGATTTTTTAGTTCATTAATTTCTTTTTCTAAATGATTATCCAAAACCCATTTATATACAGGAAGATAAATCAATTTTCTTGCTGTTATATAATCCAGCAATTCTTTTCCATTAACACCTTTTCTATGACCTTTTGGTATTCCAAATTTTCGGACAGTTCTTTTTAAACCTTTCATTGATGTAATTTCAAATTTTGAGTCATCAACATCGTGATTTTCAAAAACTTTTAAGCCTTGCCAAATCCCTTCAACAGATTGTGAATATTTGTTTGGTGAAAATGGAATTGGTATATTTCCAATTGGATAAAATGGACTAAATTTCACCATTGGCATTTTTCCTTTTGACGTAATATCAATAATTACAGCATTTGGATAATCCTTCTTAATATTCTCAATTTTTCTTCTACGATTTTGAATTACGACCATTGTCGTTTCCATATTTGATTTTATCATTACTTATACTTTACGTTTCGCTGAAACATAAAATAGAAATCACAATTACTAAATTTTGCTTCGCAAAATGCTTTTTTCACGCAGATTCACGCAGATTCACGCAGATTCACGCAGATTCACGCAGATTTTTTTGATAAAAAAATGATTTTGTTAATGAAAAATCTGCGAAATCTGCATGAGATGATTGTTTTGCAAGGCAAAACGTAATATTTTCGTTTTTTAATTTAATATCAGCGAAACATGAATTATACCTTAAAATCACTTCTTTATTTCTTGTACAGCACTTTCATCTTCCAAACCTTTAAAATGACCAAAAACAGTAGATTTTTTAGCTTTTAATGTCGTTCCAATGTTAATGTTTCGTTTCCAATTATCGTAATTCGTTTTATACCAAAGCGTATTATTTTTATGATCTTCAATTGCAAAATAATAACTTTCTTTCTCTGCTTTCACTCGATATTTTTGCGAATTATTTTCGATATTTTCAGGAACTTCTGCCCAGTTTGTCGTTTTTGTAGTTCCCGAAGAATTATAGGTTTTAAATGGTTTCCACCGATAAATTCTATACTTGTATTTGGTTTTATAAACAGGAAATTCTTGATAAATTGGTTCTTCATAATGTTCCGTTTTATCTCGATAAATGGTTCGAGTACAATATTTATCTTCAAAATACCCATTTCCCAAATCTCGCTTTCCACAGACATATTGTTCTGTTCCGGCAGCTTCCTGCACCGTTCTACTTCGAGTTTGATAACCCGTCACTCTTCTGTCGTAATGATGAATTTCTTTAGCTTTTGATATTAAATTTCCGCTTTCTGGCAATTTCCAATCCTCTTCTGTTACCTCTTTATAAGTTTCGACTTCAATGCTTCTCTCCCACTCTACTTGCGTAATTTTCACATCAATCGTGGAAGATATTTGGCTCAAGCCAAAATAACCAAAAGCTAAAATGGCAATATAAACTAATATTTTTGGAAAAGCACTGGAACGTTTTTTAGGCTTTTCGGTTGCTAATTTTTGAGTCGGTTGAGAAGAACGAGGCACTTCTCCTTCTGAAAACTCTCTTACTTTTAAGGTTGATTCCGAATCTTCTTTTACGGCACCACAAGATACACAAGCCTTGTAAGTGTTGCGATTGCTATTATTACAAAATGCACAGACCCAGTTTGCACCTTCTTTTGCTTCCGCAATTTGATCCTCATCTGTTACTTTAGAATCAACACCACGAGGCATATAAAATACAACATCTTCTGGACGAGAAGAACCACATTGCGAACAATGTACATGCGGCCCTAAATTTCCTATGTTGCCACAATAATCACAATCCCACCTTCCGATATATACTTCCATTCTATTTTTAGTTTAAATTTGTTATTTCACAAATCTAATGGATTATTTGCCAACCTAAAAATTTAATTTTAGCCTTTCTACTTTCATTTTTTAATAACTATTAATGAAATTTTATCTTTGATTATAATTTTGTACATTATTCAAACTTACACATTATGACATCAATCATTACGCTAAAAAACGTTAGCTTTTCACAAGAAAAAATTCCTATTCTGGAGAATGTGAACTTTGAAGTTAATGAAGGAGAATTTATTTATTTAATTGGAAAAACAGGCAGCGGAAAGTCAAGTCTTTTAAGAATGCTATTTGCAGATTTACCACTTGAAAACGGTGAAGGAGTTGTCGCAAACTATAATCTAAAAGAATTGACACACAAAACAATTCCGTTGTTACGAAGAAAAATTGGAATCGTTTTTCAGGATTTCAAACTTTTTAATGATAGAACGGTTTATGACAATTTAGAATTTGTACTAAAGGCGACCGATTGGAAAAGCAAAGTTAAAATCAAAGAACGTATTGATGAAGTTCTGGCAAAAGTTGGTTTAGAAACAAAAGGTAACCGAATGCCTTTCAAATTATCGGGCGGAGAACAACAACGTGTTGCCATTGCCAGAGCTTTATTAAATAATCCTACAATTATTATTGCGGATGAACCGACTGGAAATCTTGATCCAGAAACATCTGAAAACATTATTAAATTATTAAAACAACTATCTGATAATCAAAATATTACTGTAATTATCGCAACTCATGATTACCCTTTATTAGAAAAATATAAAGGAAATGTATGGCAATGTCAGTTTGGTCGATTAGTGAAATCATAAATTTTATTTTATTTTTTAATACTAATTTTTAATTATCAGCATAGTAATTGTATATAGACATTTGGTAGTAAATAGATTATAAATAAAAATCATGTATATTAGTAATATAAAAATATATAATCTATTGCTAATAAAATTATTAAAAAATACAGCTTGTCAGATTTAAAAATAATTTTTTAGATAAATCTAATTCATAACTTTTCTTGAATTGAGGTTGTGAATATTATCATCTTAACTGACAATCTATACTTCTCCAAGACAAATATCATTTCAATAATGATTTAACTTATCATCACAAAGACTACTTAAATGAAATATTTTTTTACAATCACATTATTATTTGCAGTTTTTGCAACTACTTTCTCGCAAAACTTTAAAGTTACTCAAACGATTCGAGGTACGATTACAGATGCCGTAGATGGTTTACCAATAGAAGGTGCAACTGTATTTTTGTTGCCAAGTGATATTCCGTTTGGTGCAATCACAGATTATAATGGTGATTTCCGTTTTGATTCTATTCCCGTTGGTCGTTATCAACTCAAAATTACGTATGTAGGTTATAAAACGATGCTGCTTTCTGAAGTTTTGTTAGAGTCCGGAAAAGAAGCTGTTAAATATATCGAATTAGAAAAAGGGACAGAAAGTCTTGAAGAAGTTGTGGTCGTTGCTGGTCGTCCAAAACTTAATACATTAAGTGTTCATACAATTACGCCAGAACAAACACAACGTTTTGCGGCGACTTTTTATGATCCAGCACGTTTAGCTACTTCTTTTGCAGGTGTTGTGAGTCAAAATGATGGTACAAACAATCTAATTATACGTGGTAATTCTCCGACTTCAACAACTTGGTGGCTTGAAGGTGCTGAAATTGTGAACCCAAATCATACGGCAAATGCTGGTACTTTTTCGGATAAAATTATGCCAAGCGGTGGTGGTGTCAATATTATGTCGGCTCAACTTCTGGGCGATTCTTACTTTTTTAAAGGAAATTATCCAACACAATATGGCAATGGTTTAGGTGGAATATTAGATATGAGATTGCGTCCCGGTAATAATGAAAATCGGGAATATACCGCTCAAATAGGTTTAATAGGAATTGATTTTGCGGCTGAAGGGCCTTTTAATAAAGAATATGCTGCGTCTTATGTAGTAAATTATCGTTACTCAACTTTAGGATTATTAAATCAACTTGGTGTTCCTTTAGGTGATGAAGAAGTAAGTTTTCAAGATTTATCCTTTAATATTACTTTACCAACCGAAAACTTAGGTACACTTACCATGTTCGGAATGGGCGGACGAAGTAAAAATACATTTGAGGCACAACGAGACAGCGAGATTTGGGAGTTTCAAAAAGATAGACAAGATATTTATTTCACCTCACAAATGGGTGCAATTGGTGGAACGTATAATGTTCCATTTGCTGATAAAGCATTCTGGAAATCAACATTTATTATTTCTGCAATGAACGCAAATCGAGATGCTTTTCAACTGGATTCTAACTATGTTCGTACAACTACAAATAGAGATTATCGTCAAGAAGCAAAAATTTCGTTTAGCACAATGCTCCAAGTTCGCTTTAATGAAAAGTTACGACTAAAAACAGGATTAGTCGGAACTCAATATATTCAAGATGTTCGAGCAGCAGATTATTTGCGAGAAGATTCGGTAGCGATTAATCTGGAGGGATTTACTCAAAATTGGTTATTTCGACCTTATTCCAATTTAGAGTTTAGACCTTCCACACAGTTACGATTTAATTTCGGAATGGCATATGCTTATTATGCAGCGAATGAAACTGGTTCGCCTGAACCGCTTTTCTCTATGGATTATGATTTCAAAAAGAATCAAACCTTGAGTTTTTCGTATCGACTACAATCTCAACTGCAATCGCCATCCGTTTATTTTGGTGCGAATATTTCCTCTAACACCTTTTTTCCCGAAGAAGTTGGTGCTTTTGGATATAACCGAAAGTTAGAGATGAGCAAAGCACATCATTTAGGATTGGCTTACAACACCAATGTACTGAATCAACTAAATATTCATGCAGAAGCTTATTACCAACATTTATTCGATATTCCTATTACAATTAACCAAAATAGCACTTTTTCCGCTATCAATTTATTAGATGAAATTATTCAGGATACTTTGGTAAGTGATGGTACAGGTCGCAATTATGGTGTTGAATTGACGGTACAAAAATTTATGGATGAAGGTTATTACTTGTTACTAACCAGTTCATTATTTGAATCAAAATATACAGCCGCTGACGGTATTGAAAGAGATGCCCGATTTAATACAAATTATGGAATGGTGCTTTCAGGTGGCAAAGAGTTTCAATGGCAATCATTCAAAGGAAATCAAAGAATTTTTGGTGTAAATATTAAGTTGGTGTATTTAGGAGGATTTAGAGCAACTCCAATTGATGTACCCGAATCCTCAAAAAACGCAACTACGATATTCAATGAAAATCAAGCATTTTCAGAACAATATCCTAACTATTTTAGAACAGATTTGCGTTTTTATTTAAAGAAAAACCATAAGAAATATACGTCAACTTTAGCAATTGACATTCAGAATTTGACCAATCATCAAAATACAGCTTTTGATTATTTTGATACAACACAACAAGAAGTCATAAGAAAATATCAATTGGGAATCATTCCTATTTTGGTTTATAGATTTGAGTTTTAATAGATGTTAGATGTTAGATGTTAGATGTTAGATAATTCTTAAGTATCGTTTTTGAAAAATTTTCGATAGAAAATTATATTTTTGAATATTGTGAGAATGTGCCACAAACAAGTCTAACATCTAATATCTAAATTTTTAATACATTGAAAAATACTGTTGTACTAATAAAAATAAAGCAATCAAAACGATAACAATACCAATCAATAATGGCTTATTATCTGATTCTAAATTAGGTTTACCAATAGATTTTTCATCCATTTCTAAAATAATCTTTTCTGCGGTAAGCAACTCACTTTTAGGAACATACAACTCAATTGTACTTGCAGTAATTCCCACTAATGGCAATGGATTAGTAGCATGTTTATCGACAAGAAAACAAGTCAAACCTTCATCAATCAATCGTGCTTTGTATAAATAGGCTTCTTCTTGGTATGACATTTTTTTTACAATAACTAACCCGTTTTCATTAAATTTATCTAAATTCTGACGAAATTCTCCATAATATTCCAAATCAATTTCTTTCAAAATTGATTTAGCATCATCAATATCACCTTGCAACACACTCAATTTTGCTTTTCCTAATTCAGCTGCATCTAAAGTTGATACTTCATCAAAATCAAGCATTTCGACATAACTTTCTATATCATTTTCTCTCAAGATGCTCTTATAATGATAAGCGTCAGTAGTGTGATCAAACTCTCGGATAGTGATTAAGTAATTCATATGTTTGGATTTTATTGAATACGCAAATTACAAAAAACTATTATTTAATAGCTTACAAAACTCCATATTTTCACGTTTTCAATTAGAAAAGCATATTTATTAATTTTACCATAATTTTCTTATCAATTCATTTTCAAAGGTTTATAAAATAAAATTTTCTCAAAAAAAACATTTACAAAAAAAAATAAAAAAATATCTACTAATATTTTGGCGGCATGAAATAAATTTTCATATATTTGCATCGCTTTTGAAAAAAGATATGTTTAAAGAAACTTATTTAAAAGCAAAATAGTTGTAAACATAACTTATTCAACGTCTCCATAGCTCAGTTGGTTAGAGCATCTGACTGTTAATCAGAGGGTCCAAGGTTCAAGTCCTTGTGGGGACGCAAAAGCCGATAGAAATCATTCTATCGGCTTTTTTTATTAATCAAAATATCTTGAAATTTTAGGTTCATTAACAATTTTTGCCAAAAGTAAAAATTATTGTTTTACGTAGCGGCTGTCTTTAGCTGCCGTAAACAATTTCAAACAAAGTCCACATACCGGCAAAATTGTCAAACGACCAAATTTTATTATTTATCCTGAACAAATCGATGAATCATAGCAATCTGCCCAAAGTGATAAATATCGTGTTGCAAAATCCCTTCAATTAAATAATAATAATTATAGGTTCGATTTGGAATTTGTTTCTTTAGAAATTCATCATTCAATGATTCTAAGAGTTCAATAAGACGAACCTGACTTTCTTTAAATTCATTGATTAAGTCCAACCATTCCTCTTCATTTGGTACAAATTTTCTTGCCCAATTTGCTTCTGAATTTTCTTGAATATCAAATTCCGTATTATTTTCCAACATATTAATAGCGAACATTCGCCAGCTAATAATATGTTTTAAAACTTTTGCAATAGAATATTGATCAACAATAGATAGATTAATAGTTTTATGATTCGTTTTATTTAAAATATCCATCAATGAAGCACCATACCAGGGTTCTCCGTCATAAGCATCTTTTAAATTGTAAATCAATTGATTAATTATTGTATCTTTCATTTTTATAGTCGTTTTGAAGATTTAAGGTAAAATTTTACACATTTTATTGTCCTAATTTTAAACCAAACCTTTATTTTTTTTGAAAAAATAATATTATTTAAGGACAATTTTATTAATTTTGCCGCCTAAAACAGAAACAATATATGAGAGTTAAATTATCCCAATTTGATTTTGATTTGCCACAAGAGTTGATTGCGAAGTATCCTTCACAAAATCGTGACGAATCAAGATTGATGGTTGTACATCGTGACACAGGAAAAATCGAACATAAGATTTTTAAAGACGTTATCAATTATTTTGATGAAGATGATGTATTTGTCTTCAATAACACAAAAGTATTTCCTGCCCGAATGTACGGAAAAAAGGAAAAAACTGGTGCTAAAATCGAAGTCTTTTTGTTACGTGAATTGAACAAAGACATGCGTCTTTGGGATGTTTTAGTTGATCCAGCTCGTAAAATTCGTGTTGGAAACAAATTGTACTTTTCAGATCTCGAAGGAAACGATATTTTGGTAGCTGAGGTTGTCGATAACACTACATCAAGAGGTCGTACAATACGTTTCTTATTCGATGGAACTGATGAAGAGTTTAGAGCTCAATTAGGCGTTTTAGGAAATACGCCACTTCCAAAGTATATTGATAGAGACGTTGAAGCGATTGATAAAGAACGTTATCAAACAATTTATGCAAAGGAAGAAGGTGCAGTTGCAGCTCCAACTGCAGGTTTGCACTTCAGTCGTGAATTAATGAAACGTTTAGAAATCAAAGGTATTAACTTTGCAGAAGTAACGCTTCATGTTGGTTTAGGAACTTTCCGTAATATCGAAGTAGAAGATTTGTCTAAACACAAAATGGATGCGGAATATTTCAAAATCAATCAACAAGCAGCTGATGTTGTTAATAAAGGATTAGTCAATAAACGTAAAATCTGTGCCGTAGGAACGACAAGTGTGAGGACGGTTGAGTCCGCAGTATCCGCAGAAAATTTATTAAAATCTTCTGAAGGTTGGACAAATCGTTTTATTTATCCTCCTTATGAGTTCTCTATTCCTAATTGTATGATTACAAATTTCCATATTCCTCGTTCAAGTTTAGTCATTATGATTAGTGCTTTCTGTGGTTATGATTTGACTCGTGAAGCTTATGCCGAAGCAATCAAAGAGAAATATAATTTCTATAGTTATGGTGATGCGATGTTAATCTTATAAAATTAGATTACTAAAGTCATCATATTAAAAAAGCGTGTGTCGAATTAATCGATACACGCTTTTATATTTTCAACAAAAGATATTGGTTGTTTGACAATTTTTGCCAGTAGCAACTATCCTTAGCAGCCATCTTTGTTTGAAATTGTTTACAGCAGCTAAAGACAGCCGCTACGTAAAACAATAATTTTTGCTTTTGGCAGAAATTATTAATAAACCTTAATATTTAAATCTTTCCCTCTTTTCGCATTTTTGCAAAATCTTTTGCAAAATAAGTCAAAATTCCATCAGCACCTGCACGTTTCATACTCAACAACATTTCAGGCATCGCTTTTTCATAATCTAACCAACCATTCATACAAGCGGCTTTTAGCATTGCATACTCCCCACTAACATTATAAGCGGTAATTGGTAAATCAAAATTTTGTTTTAGTAAAGCAATAATATCTAAATAACACAAAGCAGGTTTTACCATCAAAAAATCTGCACCTTCAGCAGCATCTAAAGTTGCTTCTCGTAGTGCTTCTGTTTTATTAGCAGGATTCATTTGGTAAGTTTTCTTATCACCAGCTTTTGGTGCAGAATCCAACGCATCACGAAAAGGACCATAATACGCACTTGCATATTTTGCAGTATAAGACATAATTCCAATATTAGAAAATCCTGCCTCGTCCAGTTCTTCTCTCATAAAACCAACTCTCCCATCCATCATATCTGAAGGGCCCAAAATATCAAAACCTGCACGAGCTTGTGCTAATGCCATTTTTCCTAAAATCGGTAAAGTCACATCATTAACAATACTTCCATCTTCATCAACATAGCCATCATGACCATCCGAATTATATGGATCCATTGCAACATCACTCATTAGCATAATATCCGGAAAATGCCGTTTAATTTCAATTGCTGCTTTTAGGTAGAAGTTGTCTTCACTATAACTATACGTTGCTGTTTTATTCTTTAGACTTTCGTCAATTGCTGGAAAAAGTACAAAGGATTGTAATCCTAATTCTACACTTTCTTCAATCTCTTTTAACAAAGTATCAATAGAATAGCGGTGAATACCCGGTAATGAAGGGATTGCTGTTTTTACGTTATTCCCATCTTCCATGAATAATGGATAAATCAGATTAGCTGTATCTAATCTGGTCTCTTGAACCATTGCTCGAATTGCTGCTGTTGCTCGATTGCGTCGAGGGCGACTATACATATATTGCTTATTTGTTGTGTAGTAGTGTAATTAATAGTAAGTTAGGTGCTTATTAACAAATAAATACAAAATATGTATTATGATAAACCATAATAATTTCGTCATTTTTTAATTTATAAAAATAAGCAGTGTTATTACTAAAATTCAAAAATCACACCGTTACAGCAGTATTAAAAATATTTTTTGTCAAAATATTAACATATTACAAGAATCCAATATATTACAAATTATCATATATATCAAGTCTTTATGTTTACTTTTATGATTTAATGATTAGTATTTACATACAACTGATAATTAAAGTATATTTTACATATTTTTATAATCAACTAATCAAGTAAACTATCAACTTTTACAACAGGCAAGAATGCCCGTTCTATATATGTCTTTATTGAATCTTGGGATATAAAAAGATTGGAATGCAGAAATTGTAGCTATTGTAAAATAAATTCAGTTCTTTGACAATTTTTGCCAAAGCGGTTAAAAGTGAGCAGATGACTTGAAGTCACCTGCTCACTAATCCTTGATTTTCAATTAATTATATTTAATATCTTAACTAAAAATCATAAGCTGACAAAAATTATTGTTTTACGTAGCGGCTGTCTTTAGCTGCCGTAAACAATTTCAAACAAAGACGGCAGCTAAAGACAGCCGCTACTGGCAAAAATTGTCAAACAACCCATTTCTCTTTTTCAAACAACATTAGTTTTATAATATGGTAATAACAATTCAACTTTTCTTAAGATTGTAATATTCGTAGGATTTGGTTATCGCAATATTATTTACATTGAACATTCTCTTGAATACTTTCAGTATTTCATCATTTTTCATAGAATACGTCTACCTCAATTAAGTCCAATCAATACCTTTTTTCAACAAACTCAATGTTTTTTCTTCCTCGCTTCCAGCCGTTGCTTCATAGTTATATACCCAATTTGCGACTGGCGGCATCGACATCAAAATTGACTCCGTTCGTCCATCTGTATCCAAACCAAATTTAGTTCCTTTATCCCAAACTAAATTAAACTCCACATAACGACCTCGACGCAACATTTGCCATTTTTTCTCTTCTTCTGTAAACGGCAAATCCTTGTTACTCAACATAAACTGCGTATAAATCGGAGCAAACGCCTCTCCTACTTCTTTCACAAAATCAAAACGTTGTTCTTTTGTAAAGCCATCTTGCTCACTCAATCTATCAAAGAAGATTCCACCAACGCCACGAGTTTCCTTTCTATGCTTTAGGTAAAAATAATCATCTGCCCATTTTTTAAATGTTGAGTAATAATCGGCATCATGTTTATCACAAGCTTTTTTTAATTGCAAATGAAAATAACGAGCTTCTTGTTCTACAACATAATGAGGTGTCAAATCAATTCCGCCACCAAACCACCAAGTTCCGTTACTCATTTCAAAGTACCGAACATTCATATGAATAATCGGCATTTTAGGATTGTGCGGATGTAAGACGATAGAAACGCCAGTTGCTAAAAACTCAGCAGCTTCTAAACCTAACTTTTGTGAAATTTTCTCAGGCATTGCACCATGAACAGCTGAAAAGTTTACACCACCCTTTTCGATGACTTTTCCTTGAATTACTCTTGAGCGTCCGCCACCACCGCCAGGTCTTTTCCATTTATCTTCTTGAAACTTCCCTTCACCGTCAGCATTTTCAAGACTTCGACAAATTGAATCTTGTAAGCCTTTGAAATAGTCGATGATTTCTTCTTTTTGTAATGATTGAGTTGCTGCTGTCATTTTATTAGGTATGAAGTATGACGTATGAAGTATAACGTTTTAAAAAAATACCTTATACTTAACACCTTATACTTAAATTTCAAATTCTCCTCGATTAATTAATAATTGTAATTTCAGAACACTGGCGATTGTAATAGAATCTGTAATTTGCCCATTCATAGTCATTTCGACTAATTCAGAAAAATGAACTTTACGAATCTCAATTTTCTCTACATCCTCATGTTCCGTTTCACCAAAAGTCAAATCTTGTGCTACATAAACAAATCCTAATTCATCCGTAATTGAATTTGATGTATGAATATCCATGATTTTTGTCCACTTCGTTGCACTGATTCCAACTTCTTCACGCAATTCTCGTTTAGCCGATTCTAACGGTTCATCATCTAATAGACCGCCACCTTCCGGCAATTCCCATGAATACATATCTAAAGGATAACGATATTGACCTACCAGCCAAGTGTAGCCATTCTCATCAAGTGGAATAATACCAATTGCATAATTTTTGAAATGAACAACGCCATAAATTCCATCTCCACCGCTCGGATTGATGACTTCATGATGCTGAACCTGAACCCAAGCATTGTCATAGACAACTTTCTTCGATTTTATTATCCACGGATTTTTACTTTCGTCGAATGCTTCTTTTTTAACCTTGTCCAATGTATCTGTTGAATTTTTGATAATTCTATTTTTATACTACAAAAGTATTAGGAATAAAAAGATTTATATAGAAATTTGTGTAAAATTCGTATTACTAATCTTTCAAATCTTATAAAATAATACAAGTCATAACATTTTAGTATAATAAAACATGATAAAAACAGCATCTCGCTTAGGCGAAACAAAGGAATATTACTTCTCTCGAAAACTACGAGAAGTTGCTCAAATCAATGAAACAAGCGAAACAAAAGTAATTAATTTAGGTATTGGAAGTCCAGATTTGCCGCCACATGCTGATGTTATAGCTGAATTGTATGGTGCTTCTGTTTCCCCAAATCATCATGGTTATCAAAGTTATCAAGGTGCGGCTGTTTTGCGTCAGGCTTTCGCCAATTGGTATGCGAAATATTATCAGGTTGAGTTGGATTGGCAAAGTGAAGTGCTGCCGCTAATCGGGTCTAAAGAAGGAATCATGCATATTGCCATGACTTTTTTGGAAAAAGGTGACGAAGTTCTTGTTCCAAATCCTGGTTATCCAGCATATAAAGCCGTTTCGCAATTGACTGGTGCAACATCTGTTTTTTATGATTTAGACGAAAACAATAATTGGCAACCAAACTTAGACAAAATCGAGTCCTATGATTTGACGAAAGTCAAAATAATGTGGGTCAATTATCCAAATATGCCAACTGGTGCTGATGCTTCAACCGAGTTTTACGAGCAATTGATTGCTTTTGCAAAACGACATAACATATTGATTGTCAATGATAATCCGTATAGTTTTGTTTTGAATGACGATCCAAAAAGCATTTTTTCGATTGATGGAGCGAAAGAAGTGGCTTTAGAACTCAACTCGTTGAGTAAATCTCATAACATGGCAGGTTGGCGAGTTGGTGGATTATTTGGTCGAGCCGATGTATTGAAGGAAATTTTGCGATTTAAATCAAATATGGATTCTGGAATGTTTTTGCCAGTTCAAATTGCTGCTGCAAAAGCATTGAATTTAGAGGATTCTTGGTACAAACAACAAAATGAAATCTATGCAAAACGTCGTGAATATGCTTGGAAAATCATGGATTTGTTAGGTGCAATATATGATAAAGATGGTGTTGGCTTGTTTGTTTGGGCAAAAGTACCAGATGAAGTTGACCATGTAGAATCTTGGTTAGATAAAATTTTGTACGAAGCCAAAGTATTCATTACACCTGGTTTTATTTTTGGTACAAACGGCAGTCGATATATTCGGATTTCACTTTGTGGAACAGTAGAAAAATTTCAAGAAGCGTTGAGACGAATTGAAACGATGTAGACGTTTTCAAATAGTTTGAATCCTATACTTATTAAAAGCTAATTTTTTCGTCCTGTCTATCATGCTCATATTTTCATTCACCCGTTTTTTGAGTCGTCTTTAATTTTGATACTAATTTCCATCTTACTTTATTTTTGATAAAGATAAGACTTAATTTTATCCTTCACTTAATTTAAGACAGGACGAAAAAATTAAATCGTTATTGCTTTAAACTCTTCATAAACCCATCAAATTTGCGTTTTGCCTTCCAATGATGAATCGACAATCCTCCAATCAATGACAAACCTCCTATAATCAAACCTGAAACCGAAATCATATTAAACAAATCAACTTTCATCGGAAAAAATGGCTCTATAATCAATATATTTAGAATCAACAAACCCGCAGAAATCAAACAAATCAAAACGCCATAACCTCTTAGGTTTTGTAAAAAAGGCGTTTCACTCTTAGTATGACACATTTTTAAAAACTGCTGATATTCCTTACTTATAGGCTTCATTTTTATTAATTCCTTAGTAATGTGAATCGCTTCTGGCAGTTGATTTAGTAGCTTATGAGCTTGAGCTTTTTGAAATAAGGTACGATGATAAATATCTTCGCCTTCGTAAAATTGTATATTATTTAGAATAGATAACTCGATGACATGATTAGCCGTTTTGATGAGTTTATCAAACATATCCATTTGGAATAATGCATTACAATAAGCCAATTCCATAATAAAAAACTCATCAAAATTTAGTTGTTCCATCACAGAACGATTCTGTTCACAAAAGCGTACGATTTCATGATAATTTCGTCGACCTAATGTTTCAAAATCTGTAAACACAGGTGATTGATATGTCGTCTTTCGATGTAGCATCATATGTCTGCTATAAAATATTAAATTTAAGAATGTCTGATTGTTCTTCGATTTATATTGTGTTTTCAAAAATACAATCTAATATTTAAAAATCATGAACGATAAAGCAATTTAACAATTCAACAATTTCAGTTTATATAAAACGGGTTTGCTTGGACTTGCGTCCAATTCTAACGCTGTAATTTGGATATTTAACAAGTAAAACCCATCTTTGATAGCATTGTTCACATAAATCAATTCAGAAATTGTAGAATTTGCTCGAACATTGTCAGGATATTGCCAAAAAGCTTTATGAGCCAATAATTGTCCTTCATCCTCTTCTCTATCAACTGAAGGTAAGTCAATCAATAAGTGTTCTACGCCACATTCTACAATGTATTTCATCGCTTCATGATGTATATAAGGAGGATTCGCTCCAGAGTGATTTGTCCGTTTTTTTAAGTCATCATTCGGAAAAGTACGAATGACTAAAGCAGTCGTTTCATTTGCACTTAAAATCGCTTCAATTTGGGCTTTCTGAATAATCCTATCCTCACCTACTCTCATTGGAATTATGGTGACTAATTTACTAAAAAAATGAAATGTTTTTAAATAATCCGGCAAATTATAAACATCTTTTGCAATATGTCCAACACATTCGGTATGTGTACCATTTCCGTGAGGATTAAGTTGGACATTTTTAAAATTCAACAATCCACCTTTTGCAGTCGAACCCACAAAATCACCAAACACAACTGGAGCAATATGTACTGGCGGAGCATAAAAACAATTGACGTTTTCCATACCTTCTTTCAACGGAATCGAAATATCTAATGGCTGATTTAAATCCGCTTCATACGCTTGATTATTATGTGTGATTGTAACTTTTATCATTTTTTAGTGATTAAGTACTTCGACAGAAGTATTTAGATAAAAGCCACCACCGAGATTTCGGGGCTGGCAGAGTACACTAATTTATAATTAGACTTTATTCTAAATAATTTCGTATGAAGCTAAATTATCTTTTATCGCTACTCTTTCCACGAGGTTTCGGGACAGGCTGTTAACAAAATACTCATGTAGCTAAGGCTACACTCCGTTTTTGTCGCCTCGATTAG
>JBGCFH010000285.1:0-22813 GCA_045106825.1 Saprospiraceae bacterium
TGATTCTTGATTTTAATGAAATTTCCGTCGAGATTTATAATTAAAAAACGACTATAGTTTCAGATACCTTTTGCAAACATGAACCTTCGTAACTAATTGACTATTAACTAAGTAACTAATCACTGAAAACTACAAATTAAAGAATATCTTTTGTGAAATCCTTTTGTGTCTATTGTGCCTTTTGTGGTTCAAATAATCAAGTTGTTTAAAACATCAATATAACCATCAATTCCATCTTCAATCTCTTTCAAATAAATAAATTCATCCGCTGTATGTGATCGTTTCGACTTTCCAACGCCCATTTTTACCGTCGGAAAATCCATCAATGCCTGATCAGAAAGCGTCGAAGAACCAAAATATTCCAAACCTAAACTCAAGCCACTTTTGACCAACGGATGCGACAAGGAAATGCCCGAAGAGTTCAACCGAAACGAACGAGCTTTCAATTCAGATTGTGTATTTTTTTGTAAAAACTCAAAAACACCTTGATTTGTGTGCATTTCCGTTGTCCGAATATCCATCACGAATTTACAAGTATCAGGCACAACATTGTGTTGCGTTCCAGCTTCAATTTGCGTTACCGATAGTTTCGTTTTTCCTAACAATTCGGATACTTCCGCAAACTCATAATTTCTAATAAAATCAATATCTTCCAACGCAATATACAAGGCATTCACACCTTCTTCTCTCGCTGCGTGACCAGCTTTTCCGTGAGCAATTCCATCGACAACCATCAAACCTTTTTCCGCAATTGCCATTCGCATTTGAGTTGGTTCACCAACAAGTCCGCCATCTATTTTACCAAAATCATTTTTAATCGCAGCGATGCCATTTCGACCTGAGATTTCTTCTTCGGCAGAAGCCGCAAAAATCAAATTAAACGGTAATTCTTGATTATAAAAATGCAAAAAAGTCGCCATCAAACTCACCAACGAAGCACCAGCATCATTACTTCCCAAACCATATAATTTTCCATTTTCAACGGTTGGTTCAAACGGGTTTCTCGTCCAACCTTGTACAGGTTTCACTGTATCGTGATGAGAATTTAATAAAATTGTTGGTTTCGATTCATCAAAATACTTTGATTTACACCAAATATTATTGAATTTTCGAATCGTTTCTACACCAAAGTCTTGTAAAAAATCGTCAATTATTTTTGCTGTTTTGTCCTCTTCTCTTGAAAAAGATGGCGTTGATATGAGTTGTTTTAATAATTGTATTGCTTGTTGTTTCATTATGAATGTTTGATTGTTCAATTGTTTCAATGTTCGAGTGTTTCCTCTACCTTTTTCCGTCATTCCCAACTCGATTGGGAATCTCCTAAGCTATTATCTCACGGCTTCGCACTTTTTGAGATAAAAACTTCTCTTCCAAGTAAAACTTGAATTAATTGTTCACCATCAAACCAGCATTTGGAAAAATCAAAAGTTTGGATTGATAAAAATGTTGGTTTGATACGAACTTAAAATCTAAATTTTATTGGACGATAAATTTTATATTTTACGTTGTTCGAATTGTCGTCTTTAATACTTGGGAGATTCTCAATCAAGTTGAGAATGACGGAAAAGTATTTGATTTTTAGATTTGTTTTTCAATAATAAATTTCGTCTGACCAATTTCCACCAAACCCACACCATTCTCCAAAGCATCAAACGCATTATCAATCTTCGGAATCATACCATCAAAAATAATTTTATCCGTTTTCAACTGTTGATAATCACTTTTTGTAATCGTAGAAATCAACGAATTATCATCTTCTGCATCATACAAAACTCCAGCTTTTTCAAACGTAAATATCAATTCCACATCAAAGAAATCACTCAATGCAATCGCTAAAGTTGAAGCAATCGTATCTGCATTTGTATTCAATAATTGTCCATTTCTATCATGCGTAATGGCACAAAAAACTGGCGAAATTCCCAAAAGAATTAATTTTGATAACATTGGTGCATTACAAAAATCAACATCACCAGCAAAACCATAATCTACCTCTTTGACAATCCGTTTATGTGACTGAATCAAGTTCAAATCCGCACCATTCAAACCCAACGCATTACAGCCCAAAGCCTGTAAATCCGCCACAATTTGCGTATTCAACAAACCAGAATAAACCATTGTTACGATTTCCAAAGTTGCTTCATCTGTCACACGTCGGCCGTTAATCATCGTTGGTTCGATGCCCATTTTTTGGCTCAATTCCGATGCTTTTCGTCCGCCACCGTGAACCAATATTTTCGGTGTCTCTATCGCTGCGAAGTCTTTTAAAGCTTTCGCCAATTTAGCTTCGTTGTTAATGACGTTTCCGCCAATTTTTATGATTTTTAGTTTCATTTATTTGTGTTGATGTGTTGATGTGTTGATGTGTTGATGTTGTGTTCAACTGAACTTTCGTAGCTAAAACTTATCTTTTCGAATTCTTAAGTTTTTAGTTACCAAGTTGTATATAGCGAACGTCAACACATCAACACATCAACACGTCAGCACATCAATACGACAATAACATTTTTTTCAAAACAGCTTGAGCTGCAAAAGTCCGATTATTCGCCTGTTGAATTGCCAATGATTGCGAACTATCCAAAACCGCATCTTCGACCACAACATTTCGACGAACAGGCAAACAGTGCATAAAATAACCGTTGTTCGTCAACGCCATTTTTTCTTGTGTAATCATCCAATTATCGTGATTTTGCAATGGTTTGCCATAATCTTTAAACGATGACCAATTTTTAGTATAAATAAAATCTGCACCTTCAAACGCCTTTTCTTGATCATATTCAACCGTTGCATTTCCAACAAAATCAGGCGATAATTCCATGCCTTTCGGATGCGTAATCGTCAAATCATAACCTGCCGATTGTGTCCAAACGGCAAAAGAATTCGGAACAGCTTGTGGCAAAGCCTTTGGATGAGGTGCCCAAGACAAGACAATTTTTGGTTTTTTCACTTTCTTGTGTTCCTCAATCGTGACCAAATCCGCAACCGATTGCAGCGGATGTTGCGTACTACTTTCCAAATTCAAAATCGGAATTGACGCATATTGCTGAAAAGCGGTAAACAATTTTTCGCTGTAATCTTCCGCTTTATTTTTCAACGATGGAAACGCACGAATACCCAAAATATCAAAATATTGACTCATTACGGCAGCTGCTTCTTTGATATGTTCCGACTTATCCAAGTTCATGATTGCACCATCTTCAAACTCCAATTTCCAGCCATCACTTGCACTCAAAACAATGTTTTCTAAACCCAAATTTTGAGCAGCTTTTTGGGTGCTAATTCGTGTTCGTAAGCTATTATTAAAAAATAATAAACCTAAGGTTTTGCCTTGCCCTAAATGATTGTATGCTAAGGGCGAAGCCTTTAATTCCAACGCTTCTTGTACTAATTTTGGAATGTTTGTAATATCGTTTTGTGTGATGAAATTCATTTTTTTACTTTTTTGAACCACAAAAGGAACAAAAGGCATAAAAGAGATTTCACAAAAGATTTTATTTAATTTTTCTATTGTGAATACCTTTTATTTCTATTGTGCCTTTTGTGGTTCAAATTACTAAAGGCATTCGATTAAACTTTCCTTTTGAATTTGTGCGTTCAAACCTCGTTCAAAAATTTCCAAAAACAAATCGGCTTCTGCTTTCGTCACATTCAAAGGCGGCAACAATCGAATCGTATTTGGATTACCAGCCGAACCAGTAAACAATTGATGTTCTTTTACCAATTTTGTCCGTAAGGCTTTCACAGGAAAATCAAAGTCAATTCCAATCATCAAACCTTTTCCACGAACTGCTTTTATCGCAGGAATTTGTTTTAATTTAGCTTGTAAATAATCGCCGATTGTGTTCGCATTTTCAATCAAATTTTCATTTTCAATTACTTCTAATGTTGCTAAAGCAGCAGCACAAGCCAAATGATTGCCACCGAAAGTCGTTCCTAAAAGTCCGTATGTTGCTTTGTATTTTGGTGCTAATAAAATGCCACCGATTGGGAAACCATTTCCAAAACCTTTAGCAATAGAAATGATATCGGGTTGAATATCAGCATATTGAAACGCAAAGAATTTTCCGCTTCGAGCAGTTCCTGATTGGATTTCATCTAAAATCAATGGAAGATTATGTGTTTGACACAATTCAGCGACAGCTTCTAAAAATGATTTTGTTGGAATATAAATACCGCCAATGCCTTGAATTCCTTCGATAATTACCGCTGCAACATCGCCTTTTTCTAAAGCTAATTTTACAGGTTCAATTTCATTCAAAGGCAACCATTCTCGCTCAAAAGTTTGGTTAATCGGAGCTTGGATTTTTGAGTTTTGAGTGATGTTTACAGCCGAAGAAGTTCGACCGTGAAAAGCATTTTCAAAGGCAATAATTTTCGTTTTTCCAGTTGCAAAAGATGCCATTTTTAAAGCATTTTCATTTGCTTCTGCACCAGAGTTACACAAGAATAATTGGTAATCCTCTAAGCCAGACAATTTACCTAATTTTTCTGCTAATTCTACTTGCAAACTATTTTCCACCGAATTAGAATAAAATCCTAAATTCGATAATTGTTCACTAACTTTCTTAACATAATGTGGATGCGAATGTCCAATCGAAATGACTGCATGACCACCATAAAAATCTAAATATTTTGTTCCCGATTTATCGTAAATATAGCTTCCGTCACCCTTCACGGGTTCGATGTCGAAAACGGGATAAACGTCGAATAATTTCATTCTGGCTACTGGTTGCTGGTTACTGGCTGCTGGTCACCAGATACAAGCAACCAGTAGCCAGTAACCAGTTTTAAAAATAAATAGCTTTCAATCCTAAACCCATTTTTTCAGGCAATCCTAAAACCAAATTCATATTCTGAACGGCTTGACCAGAAGCACCTTTTAATAAATTATCAATCATACTGATTATCAATAACTTACCATCATGTTTTAATAGATGAATCACACATTTATTCGTATTGACAATTTGTTTTAGATTTGGATTTTCTTTTGTAATAATGGTAAAAGCAGCATCTTTATAAAATTCGTTATACCATTCATAAGCTGTTTCCAGACTTTCGTCAAATTTGGTATAAACACTTGCATAAATTCCTCTTGCGAAGTTTCCACGAACTGGCAAAAAGTTAATGTCGGTTGTGAAATCGCTTTGCAATTGCGTCAAACTTTGCTTGATTTCGTCCAAATGTTGGTGCGAAAAAGGTTTGTAAATGGAAATATTATTCAATCGCCAACTGAAATGAGAAGTCGCAGTCGGTTTTTGTCCTGCACCAGTTGAACCTGTCAACGCATTGATATGAATGTCATTTTTCAATGCTTGATTTGCTGCCAAAGGCAATAATGCCAATTGAATCGCTGTCGCAAAACAACCAGGATTTGCAATTCGGTTTGATGCTTTTATCGCTGCTTTTTGTAATTCGGGTAAGGCATAAACAAACTTATTTCCCTTTTCTTTCAATCGAAAATCACGACTCAAATCAATGATTGCAATATTGTCAGGAATTTCGTTTTCAGCCAAAAAAGTTTTAGAAAAACCATGACCAGAACAGATAAAAATCACATCAACTTCCAAATTTATTTTATTGGTAAACACCAAATCAATTTCACCAACCAAATCCCGATGAACGGAACTAATTTGTTTACCATTTTGACTATTACTCAATACAAAATCAATCGTCACTTGCGGATGATGAACGAGTAAGCGTATGAGTTCGCCAGCTGTATAACCTCCGCCGCCGATTATTCCTATTTTGTAATTCATTGTTTAGTTTTTGAACCACAAAAGAATCAAAAGGCACAAAAGGTTTTTCACAAAAGGATTATTTAAAATTTTCTTTTGTGAAAACCTTTTGCGTCTATTGTGCCTTTTGTGGTTTAGAATTATGCACCGAATAATAAATCTGCTGCGGATTCGCCAATATTTTAATAAAGCCTTTTGCATCATCAGCCGACCAACCTTTATTCATTTCGCCATAAACACCGAATGACGATTTCATCAAATCGTTATCAGAGGTAATGCCTTGTAATTCAAAACGATATGGCAACAATAGAACGTGAACCTGCCCTGTAACATGTTGTTGTGTGTCTTCCATGAATGTTTCCATGTTACGAGCGACAGGCTCTAAAAATTGTCCTTCATGTAGCATCATTCCATACCAATTTGCTAACTGATCTTTCCAATGTTGTTGCCACTTTGTGAGTGTATGTTTTTCTAATAAATGATGAGCTTTGATGATAATCATCGGTGCAGCCGCTTCAAAACCGACACGTCCTTTGATACCAATAATTGTATCGCCAACGTGAATATCTCGACCGATTGCGTAAGGTGCAGCAATCGCTTGAAGTGCTTGAATCGCTTGAACGGTGTGTTCAAAAGTTTCGTCATTAATACCTTTTAATTCGCCTTTTTCAAAGTGTAAAGTCAATTCAGTCGGTTCCGTTTTTTCGAGTTGAGAAGGATAAGCGGATTCAGGTAAAGCTGTATCAGAAGTCAAGGTTTCTACGCCACCAACGGACGTTCCCCAAAGTCCTTGATTAACAGAATATTTTGCTTTTTCCCAGCTCCAATCTACGCCATTTTGTTGCAAATACTCAATTTCCGCTTGACGGGACAACTGTAAATCACGAATCGGTGTGATGATTTCTAAGTTGTTTCCCAACACTTGAAACGTCAAATCAAAACGAATTTGGTCATTTCCTGCACCAGTACTTCCGTGTGCGACTTTCGTTGCACCGACTTTGTTCGCATAGTTTACCACTGCCAATGCTTGAAACATTCGTTCGGCACTTACGGAAAGCGGATAGGTGTTATTTCTCAATACATTTCCAAAAATTAGATACTTCAAACATTCGTCATAATACTTACGAGTTACGTCAATCGCTTCAAACGATTTTGCACCTAATTCATAGGCTTTTGTTTCGACTGTTTTTAATTCTGTTTCCGAAAATCCGCCAGTATTGATGATGACTGCGTGAACTTCCAAGCCTTTTTCTTGTGTGAGATATTTGACACAAAATGACGTGTCTAATCCGCCGCTGTATGCTAAAACTACTTTGTTATTATTCATTTTTTGTAGAGAATAAATGGTAGAAAGTAGAGGGTAAATAGTATAAAATGTAGCGGTTTCCCTCTACTCTATACCATCTACTCTTTACTTTATGCCAAAATCATTTTTGATAAATTCACTTTCATTTTCAACTCTTCTGCCGAAGGTGCTAACATTCCTGTACACAAGCATAATTTTCGTTTATTGCGTTGTAGAATATCATAGTTTGGACAACTTTGGCAGCCATTCCAAAATGTATCATCTTTTGTGAGTTCTGCGAAAGCAACAGGAACATAACCCAATTCTGTGTTGATTTTCATTACACCAGAATTCGTTGTAATACCGAAGATTTTCGCTTGTGGAAATTTTGTTCGAGCGAGTTCGAACGCTTTGTATTTAATTTTTCTTGCCAAACCTTGTTTTCTAAAAATCGGATTGACGATTAAACCAGAATTGGCAACATATTTTCCGTGTTGCCACTTTTCGATATAACAAAATCCTGCTAAAGTTTCGCCTTGTAACGCAATAACAGCATTGCCACTTTCTAACTTTTTAATTACATATTCAGGTTCACGTTTTGCGATTCCTGTTCCTCTGATTTTTGCGGATTCTTCGATGAGTCGGCAAATTGCCTTAGCGTATTTATTATGTGTAGCATTGGCTACTTCAATTTTAAATTCCATGATGATAGATTTAGACACGAATTATCCCGAATTACACGAAATAATTACTACCAGTGTGTTATAAAAAAGTCTTTATTGAAGAAAATAACAAGCCATAATTGAAGCCATATTTACTGCTCAATTTGGATTGAATAATGATAGCAGAATCGCTATCCCAAAGGATAATATGTAGAAAAATCGCCCTAAGGGCGAGGAGTGCGGCGACGACGAGGTGCTTCAACAGGAGTGTTGAATTTTGGTAAATGATTGATATGTGTCGTCTTTAAAATCATATCACAAACATATGATTGATTTATGAATTTTGCAATTTAAAAATAAAAATATTTTTAAATTGGTAATAATATTTAGCTTTATTGTTAAAACAACTAAAAATAATTCCAAATTAAATTTTGTATATGTGTATTAAAAAAGAGAATGAAAGAAATTAATTGTTATTTTGATATAATTATATTGTAAATATGTATTATGAACAATCTGTTGTTTTTTTGTTAAAATCTTGTTTAAGAATTGTAAATTTATAAAGAATCAATTAGTTAGAACTTATAAAGTTGAATCTATATGGATAAATATTTTAAGGAAGCCATCAATCAAGCTAAGAAAGGCTTATCAGAAGGGGGAATTCCTATCGGAAGCGTTATCGTTTATAACGATAAAATACTTGGAAAAGGATATAATCGAAGGGTACAAAAAGGAAGTGTTATTTTACATGGCGAAATGGATGCGTTTGAGAACGCAGGACGACAACCAGCGGAAATCTATAAACAATCAACCATTTATACAACTTTGTCGCCTTGTCCAATGTGCACAGGTGCAATTTTGTTATACGGAATTCCGAGAGTAGTAATCGGTGAGCATAAAACGTTTACTGGTTCGGAAGATTTGTTGAGGAGTAAAGGCGTTGAAGTTATTGTTTTGAATGATGCAGAATGTATTCAGTTGATGGAAAATTTTATTGAAAATAAGCCGAAACTGTGGAATGAAGATATTGGTAAAGAGGATACTTAAGCAGTATTGCTTTTGCCACTGTTGACTGTAAAGCAAAAAAAGACACAAAAACCATTTGCTTTTGTGTCTTTTTGTAAATTTGAATAAACGCATTGTAGTTTATCTACTCAATGTCCATATTTATTAAAAAAGCTCCACCAACGCATTTTCAAAACACCAATAATAGCTTCTTGAAAAATAGATAAACTCATTTTAGAAACACCTTCTTCACGATCTTTGAATGTAATAGGAACTTCTTTGATGGTAAATCCTAATTGTCGAGTGGCGAATTTCATTTCGATTTGGAAGGCATAACCGATAAACTTGATTTTATCTAAATTTAACTTTTCTAATACTTTGCGAGTATAACAAACAAAACCAGCAGTAGGATCTTTTACAGGCATCCAGGTTACGGTACGAACATACAACGATGCACCATAAGACATTAAAATTCTATCCATGGGCCAATTCACGACTTCGCCACCTTCTGTATAACGTGAACCGACTGACATATCTGCACCATCTTTACAGGCTTTGTATAACTCAATTAATTTTTCGGGCGGATGCGAAAAATCAGCATCCATTTCGAAAATATATTCATAACCACGCTTTAACGCCCAACGGAAACCATGAATATAAGCTGTTCCTAAACCTAATTTTCCGGTTCGTTCTTCGATGTGTAGCTGTAGAGGAAATTCTTTTTGCAATGATTTCACGATATTAGCTGTGCCATCAGGAGAGCCATCATCTACAATTAATAAATGAAAATTCTTAGATAAACTAAACACCCTTCGAATCATCTTCTCGATGTTCTCTTTCTCGTTGTACGTTGGTATAATTACGACACTATCCGACACGCTTCGTTTTAATTTGGATTTTATGTAAATGTTTTATTTGATTTAATTGGTCAAATTTAGTCAAATCTTATGAAAAACGATTAAAGGTGTCCGCTTTGTTGTTATAGGATTCTTAAAGTTAAGTAATAAGTGGTAAGTAATAAGTAATAGATAATAGGTAATAGGTATTGATTTTCAACCACTTACTACTTATTATCTATTACTTTCTGCTTATTATTTTAATTAATAGATTTTATTTTTTTCTACTAATAAATCATAATTAATTGGTGTAATAACTGGATTTTGAGGATTTAAAGGATTTTGATTCAATGCTTTTGTCAAAGCATCGAATAACTCTGGTAATATCATTTTGAATTTTTTGGGATTAAAATACAAATGTTCCATCGCTAAACCAAAGTAAGACATTTTTGGATTTTTGGTGTATTCCAAAATTTGAACATAATTGAATCCTCGAATCGTAGCAAACTGTTTTAAAACCTCTTTATTATATTTCAGTGCATTTTCGATATGATGCAAGTTGTTTTTTTCCATAAATACATTTGCCAACTCATGCAACACGACATTATAACCAGATTTTGGTTCGTTGAAAGCGTGCATCAATCTATCACCAGCAAAAATCAAACAACTATGACCTTTATAGTCTGGATCTATGAAGGTTTCACTTCCGTGAAATTGTCGATTGAGTGCAGCCGAAAGAAACAGACTCGGATGCACAATAACCTTCTTAAACTCAGGAAACAAAAATTCTTCTTTACCAAAATTGATTTGAACAGCCGTTGCTGCAATCAAGCCACGAATATCCGCAGGTAACATTTCATCTTCGTTTAAGCTTTCCATCTCTTTTGCCATCATAAACAAAGACATTCTTCTCAAAAAATGCTTTTTATTATCAACAGACAAATTCCGAAAATACGGCATTTTTGCCTCCAATATATGAATCATTTCCTCTGCAATCAAAGGCGGACTTTTGGCATACCAATACCAATGAATCGGTTGACGAAATGCAAACGTCAAACCTCCTCCAAATAAGCCAATCATGACCAAATAAGCAGCAATCGAAGAATCTCGAAATATAATACCCAAAATAATCATCGCTAAAAATGGTAAACCAATCCGTGATGTAGGTGCTTTAAAATCCATTATCGTTAGTGATTAGTGATTAGTGATTAATAATTAGTAAAGTAAGTCATTACTAATTATTACATATAACAACAAATCTATTAAAAGGAACGGAAATGAATTGATTTTACGTAAAAAATAATGAGAATAAGGAAAAGTTTGAAATCGAATCCGTTGATTAAATATAGGCTGTTTGACAATTTGTGTCTTTATATCCAACTTTTAAGAAAAAATTGTTAGCATAATTTATACTTTAAAAATGAGGATTTTGAGGAGAAAGGATAAAAAAAATATGCTACAAACGAATTTGTAGCACATTTGGAACGTTTAATTATCTTAAAATAGATGATTATTCAATTCTTCAATTCTTAAATAGCTAATTGTTCTACTAAACCATTGATTTGAGCCAATCTATTCTCGTCTAAAGAATAATAAATAAATTTACCATTCCTTTCTGTAACAACAACTCCCGCACGACGCAAAATTGCTAAATGTTGCGAAGCTACTGATTGTTCCAAACGTAACTTGATATAAATATCAGTTACTGTCATTTGACTATTTGTATCTAATAAATCAATAATTTGCTGACGTAATTTGTGATTAACGGCACGTAGAACTAAAACTGCTTTTCTTAACTCATTGTAATCTAACTTTACTTCCTCACTCCCTTGAGCAAGGGTAATTTCATTCTTGGAATTTCCCATAGTGAACTTGATTTTTAAAACGTAAATTTGGTAGTGTTACTTTCTTTATTTTAGATGATTCGATGTACTTATTATCTTTAAATAGGATAATAAGTAGTTATTTTTACTTTATAGATGGAATATTTTCCTAATGCGTTGCATCGTATATTGAAAAAAAATGCATTTGTTTTAATTTTCTATATAAATCAGTCTAATACATCTTATTCATTGCAATAATATGACAAAACGAATAGTGAAAATGATTTATGTCTAATTCGTCTGTAAATGAATAAATTACAGGTTAATAGAAAATTAATATCATAAAAGATTAGAAAGTATATTTTTCTGAATATACTTCTTTAAAATATATTGATAATTTAATTATTTTCTCAATTGAAAGGTATTTTCAAAATACCTTTCAATTTTTCTTTAAATTTCTTTCCGTTTTTTTCTTTCTGCTAAATAATTGTCAAAAGCCTCAACACCTAACGCATTCAAACAGTTGTCCGCTGTCAAACCACCTTTCCGAGCAACCAATGTTCCAAAATGAATATCGTGAATACCCGCTGTACTATGTGCATCAGGATTTATCGAAATCTTCACACCTTGACTTGTCGCATATTCAATCCAAGTCCAATCCAAATCCAAACGATACGGATTTGCATTGATTTCAATCGAAACATTATTCGCTGCACAAGCATCAATCACTTTCTTATAATCAATCGGATAACCTTCACGGGACAACAACAAACGTCCAGTCGGATGTCCAAGCATCGTTGTATAAGGATTTTCAATTGCCGTAATCAAACGAGTTGTTGCTTTATCAATATCCATTTTCAAATTCGTATGAACCGAGGCGATAATCATATCGAATTTCGCCAAAATTTCATCTTCATAATCTAATGAACCATTATTTAAAATATCCGATTCTATACTTTTAAAAATCTTAAACGGAGCTAATTCTACATTCAACTCATCAATTTCCGCCATTTGAGCCAAGACTCGGTCAGATTTCAAACCATTTGCATAAAATGCCGACTTCGAGTGATCTGTAATTACCAAATATTCAAAACCTTGTGCTTTTGCATATTCCGCCATTTCTCGCAACGTATTGTAACCATCGCTATAAGTCGAGTGAGAATGCACAACACCTTTCACGTCTGACGCTTCGATTAGTTTTGGTAAGTTGTTGGCTTTCGCCTGTCCCGAAACCTCGGTGGCCAGAATAATTGATGCTGCATTTTCTCGCAATTCAGGCGGAATCATTGGTAAATTTGCTTTCTCAAAAATAGCTGCTTCTGTTGCTAAATTAGAAAAGTCAATACCTTCAGCCGATTTTACAAAACCTTCCAAAAATTCCCTCGTTCCAGTATATTTAAACAATTTAGAACCAAATTCACCTGCAGCACAAGTCGTGATTTTCACAGGTAATTCATTCTTTGTTTGACAATTATAAAACAGTTCATCCGTTTGTTTCAACAATTCCAAACCAGTTTTTTTACCAAACAAACCATCAATCGAATCCAACGTTCCAACCAAGATTTCAATTTTATGTACAATCGGCAAACGACGACGCATTTCACCAATCAAACTCACTTGTACATTCGGCAATAATTTCTCAATCTTTCCAATCAATTCCAACGCTTCCGCTTCCAAAGTTGCGTAACGAAACTTATCACGAGATTTTAAGAAATATTCGATTTTCTTCTTTAAGTCAGCCTGTGTTTTCTCGCCAAAACCTTTGAGTTTAATCAATCGGTTTTCGTTACAAGCATACAGCAATTCACCCAAAGTTTCCGTTTTCAGTTCCTTCCAAATTACTCGAACTTTTTTTGCACCAAAACCTTTGATTTTTAACATTTCTTGGATTCCAACAGGTGTTTTTGATTTGTAATCTTCGAGCTTTTGCATCTTACCAGTTTCGATAATTTCACGAACCTTTGCAGCCGTTGATTTACCTAAACCTCGTACTTTAGAAATATCTGCATCAGACATTTCGACCATTGGCGAATCGACTTTACGAATAGCGATATACGCATTTTTGTATGATTTTGTGCGAAAAGTATTTTCACCATACAACTCCATAAAACCGCCTAATTCGTTGAAATAACTCGCAATCTGTTTATTTGTTAGCATTGTCTTTTATTTGATTGAAACACGGATTGAACGGGTTTGACGGATGAACGCAGATAAAATGGTTACTAAAAATTTCAAAAGTTTAGTAAATAAAAAATTCGTTTGAATCTGTTTAATCCGTTCAATCCGTGTTCCCATCACGAACTACACAAAGGTCGCTATTTTATTCTAAAGTTCCTGTTTTTTCATATTCTTGAAAAGCATTTCAAATACTTTCTAACCGATTATTTCAACATAAAAAAGCAAAACGGGAAAAATCACCATTTCAAAGGGAAAAATACACCTATAATAGGTTGATTTCTTGCTTCATCTTTGCATCAACAACAAACAGCATATTTAATATCTGTTTTTATTCAAACAAAATAAATTTTTAACATGAGATATTTTTTTATTACAAAATTGAGCGTATTAGTTTTAGCATTTTCTATTTTCCAATCATGTAGTCAATCTACAGAAACAGCGACATCACAACAACAAACACAGCAGCAAACAGAACAAACTGCAACGGCTGAAAACGTTGTTTTAAATCAAATTCCAGGCGAATTTGAAACAAAATCTTTGGTATTAAAAGCAGGTTCATACCAGTTTGAAATCGCTAATAAAGGTGTCGATCACGAGGTTGGGTTTGTACTTGTACCAAAAGGAAAATATGACGAAGCAGATCATATTAAAGCAGCTTATGTTTCAACTCCAGTTGCTGACGGCAGCAGTTCATTTACAAATGTTGTTGAACTTGAAGCTGGTGAATACGAATACTTTTGTCCATTAAATCCGACAGATAAATATCCATTAACAGTTGGTGATATTGAAGCCGTTAAATTGACACAAGTATCAGGAAAATTCACAGAAGAATCATTAGAATTAGAAGCCGGTTCATATCAGTTTGAAATCGCAAACGATGGTGTTGACCACGAAGTTGGTTTCGTACTTGTACCTAAAGGAAAATACGATGAGGCAAATCATATCAAAGCAGCTTATGTTACCGCTCCAGTTGCTGATGGCACGAGTTCGTTGACAAGTGTTGTAGCACTTGAAGCTGGTGAATATGAATACTTTTGCCCATTGAATCCAACGCCTAAATATGCGTTGACTGTAAAATAATTTGCTTAGAATATTTATGAAATTAAATAGAAAATGATAGTTTTTTAATTGGAAGATGCCTTTAAAAGTGTCTTCCAATTTTTTTATTGAGACTAAATGTAAAATATTCATTTCCAAAATTATCTTGTAATAATCTATTTCCAACAATTTATTGTATTTGTCGAAATATTTTGATAAACCAATTTCTCAACAAACATTTAAATCAAAGTATCTTATACTCATCCATTTTGTTACCTTATTTAGAACCTATCGTCCAAAATCTTGATTTTCAATCCCGAAACCTCGGGAGAAATAGCTATATTCATTGCAATTTTCAAATAAGCTTAAATTATAATTCGTTAGTAGTAATTGTTCAACTAATTTATGGATTAACTAATGACTAATTAACGAATCACTAATCATTAATTATGAAATCACCATTAACATTTATTATGCTTTCCATTATTTTATCGTGGTTTGGCTGTACGCCAAAATATGCAGCCGTTGAGTTTGGTCAAGGCGGTGGAGTTACCAATAAGTTTCAAACGTATGTTATTAAAGACACAGGCGAATTATTCGGTAAAACGGATGATAATAGCGAACCTCAATTGATTCGTAAATTAGAAAATTCGGAACTGAAAACGGCTTACAAAAAACTAAAGGCTGCGGATATTACAAATTTGGATATTAATACACCTGATAATGTGTATAAATTTATTGAAATTAAAAATGCAGAAGGAAGCTCTGTCAATAAAGTTATTTGGGGAAACCCTGGAGGAAAATTAACGGTAGAGTTATCTGATTTATACAATTACCTAATGGAAATTGCGAAGAAGTAATATTTAGTATTAGTAGTTTAAGTAGTTCTTATGTACGAAATTACTTAAACTACCAAACTACACACTTAAACTAAAAAAAATGAAAAAACTTTTCACGCTTTTATTAATAAGTTGTCTGGGAATGACAGCACTTTTGGCACAGCAAAAAGGTAAAGTCAAGCAAACTGAACCTGATTTTACCAATTTTGTCAATCCTTTTCAAACAAAGGATTTAACAGAATCACCTAAGGTTATTCGACCTGAAAATGTAAAATCATACGCTGTTACAGATAAAGATTATACTTACTTCATAAAGTTTTCTGAAAAACCAATAGCGGCAGCAACTATGGAAACTATCAGAAATGTATTTGAATTGCGTCAACAAGATTATTGGCAATTTAAAACGGAAATGACTGATAATTTAGGATTTACACATAGACGTTACCAACAACAATATTTGGGGTTAGATGTGTTTGGTGGCGAAATTATTGTTCATCAAAAAGATGGAAAAATTCAAAAAATCAATGGTCATTTCTATCCAAATATTCAGACGAATGTGATTGCTGGTATTTCTGAACAAGCTGCTATTGCGAAAGCAAAAAGACATATCGGTGCAGAACAATGGCAATGGGAAACTGGAAATGAAACCTATTATAATCAAATGACTGGCGGTTCATTACAACCGACAGGAACGTTAACATTGATTCCAGAAAATGGAGATTTCAGACCTGGAGCGTTTCGTTTAGCATACAAAGTGAATATCAATGCTCAAAAGCCTTATGGTGCATATGACGTTTATGTTGATGCTGCAAATGGCCAAGTGATTTGGAAGTTGGATAAAATCGCTACCAATGATGTAACTGGTTCAGCCGTAACACTTTATAGCGGAACGCAAACGATTACAATGGATGATACTGGAAATGGTTATCGTTTGAGAGAGTCGGGTAGAGGTATCGAAACAAAGAATATGAATAACGGTACAAATTTTAATAATGCCGTTGATTTTACAAATTCTACAACAACTTGGACTGCTTCAGGTATTGCATTATCAAGTGTAACGATTAATCAAATTAATAATAATTGGTACACGAACTTTAATGAAAATCCTAACAATGGTGGAAAGCCAGATTTATTCATTGCTATATTTGATGGTAATAATAATATATATCAGTCCGCTACGACTTGGAATCAAGATCCTCCTGTTACTATTTCTAATATCAACTTGAATGTTCCTGCTGGTCAGACTTATACAGTTGAAATTTATGATAATGATAATAGTGTATTTTCACATGATTTTTTAGGTTCATTTACAATAAGTGGCGGAGCATCAGGAACACAAAACTTTAGTGATAGTGGAAACTCTGGTACATACACCGTAGGAACAGCAGGAGCAGATCCAGCATTAGATGCACACTGGGGAATGGAACAAACGTATGATTTCTTCTCAACGAAATTTAATCGTGATAGTTATGATGGAAACGGTGCAACGATTAGAAACTTCGTTCATTTTGATAATGCGATGGAAAATGCATTTTGGGATCCAAACTTACAAGCATTGGTTTTTGGTGATGGTGCAAGTACATTTAGTCCATTGACGAGTATTGATGTGGCTGGACATGAGTTTTCTCATGCCGTTATTACAAATACAGCAGATTTGATTTACCAAAGTGAATCTGGTGCATTGAATGAATCTTTTGCAGATATTTTTGGTGTTGCAATTGAGGCTTACGCCAAACCAAATTCTACGGGACTTTGGGAGATTGGTGATGAAATTACATTAACCGCTCCTGGTTACTTGCGTTCGATGTCTAATCCAAACTCTGGTTTGTCACAACAACCAGATACTTATGGTGGAACACATTGGGCAGATCCCGCAAACACAAGTTTTGATAATGGTGGTGTTCATATTAATTCTGGTGTTCAGAATTATTGGTATTATTTATTATCAGCTGGTGGCTCTGGTACAAATGATTTGGGGAATGCATTCAATGTTAACGGAATCGGTATTGATAGTGCGACAGCGATTGCTTATCGCAATTTGACAGTTTATTTGACACAAAGCTCTGATTTTGCGGACGCTGTAACTGGTTCGATTCAAGCGGCACAAGATTTATATGGTGTTAACTCATCAGCAGTAACATCTGTTCAAAATGCTTGGTATGCTGTAGGTTTGGGTTCTGCAAGTTCTCCGACTGCTTTCTGTGGTGGCTTAACAACTTTAACCGCTGCTTCTGATGTTTTCTCTGACGGTTCGGGTTCAGCGGATTATCAAGATAATGCGAATTGTTCATGGTTGATTCAGCCAGCTGGTGCAAATCAAGTGACGTTAACATTTAATAACTTTGATACAGAAACTGGATATGACACAGTAAGTATATATGATGGTGTTAATGCTAATGCACCGTTATTAATGACATGGTCAGGAAATGCAATACCGTCGGCAGTTACTTCAACAACTGGTGCGATGTTCGTAACATTTATATCTGATGGTTCTCAAACTGATGCAGGTTGGGAAGCGTCTTATACTTCTTCTGGTACTGCATTTTGTAATGGTGGAACGACTTTGACAGGTCAAACTGGTTCTTTCTCTGATGGTTCTGGTGCAAGTAATTATGCAAATAATGCTTTCTGTTATTGGAATATTGCTCCTGCAGGTGCAACAACAATTACATTAAATTTCTCGGCATTTGATACAGAAGCGACTTATGATGGTGTTATCGTTTATGATGGTGAAACCGTAAATGATACGGAATTATTGAATTGGTCAGGAACAGTTTTACCACCTTCAGTAACATCAACTGGTAGCAAAATGTTAGTTGTTTTTACTTCTGATGCGACTCAAACCGAAGCTGGATTTGATGCAAATTATACGGTTACTGGTGGAAATACGTATTGTAGTACAGCAACAGTAACAGAGGATTTTACAGTAATTGAAGATGGTTCAGCGAATAATAACTACTATGATAATACCTTGTGTACATGGTTGATTCAGCCGCCAAATGCTGAAGCAATTGATTTATATTTTACAGCATTTGATTTAGAAAATGCTTCTCCTGATGGACAAACTATTTATGATGCGGTAGAAATTTATGATGGAGTTAATGATTCTGCACCTTTGTTGGCGACTTATTTTGGTAGTAATATTCCGCCTGTAACTTCTTCAACTGGTGGTTCGATGTTTATTAAGTTCTATTCTGATGCCTCTGTAAATCTTGCTGGTTGGGAAGCTTACTTTGTATCACAAACACAGAGTTTCTGTCAAGGAAATACAGATATTATTGGAGCTGGACTGACAGGAACAATCTCTGATGGAAGTGCTGCCGATGATTATGGAAATAGCTCAGAATGTACTTGGACATTGCAAGCAACACCTCCAGAAAATGTGATGCTAACATTTACTGATTTTGATACCGAAGCAAACTTTGATTTTGTTATTGTTTATGATGGTATTAATGATACTGCACCAATTTTAGGAAGTTATTCAGGTACGAATTTACCACCACAAATTGTTTCTTCTGATTCTGATATGTTTGTAGTATTTGTTTCTGATGAATCTGTTACTGCAGAAGGATTTGAAGCAAATTATGAAATGTTGTTTGTAAGTACAGATGCGTTGGTTGAGCAGTACGAATTGGCGATATTTCCAAATCCATTTAATAATCAATTGACGATTGAATTTGATTTAGATAAAGTTGAAAATATTCAATTGGAGTTGTTTGATATTTTAGGTCGTCGAGTATATCAAGAAGATTTGGGTAAACGTCATTCTGGTGAAAATCAACACTTTATTAATACAAATGATTTGACGAAAGGTGCTTACATCTTGAAGTTGAAAATCGGTGAACAAGAGATTAATCAGAAAGTGGTTAAATTGAAATAGTTACATCCATTATTTTTTTAATAAGAATATTAAAAAGTGAATAGTTGTGTGAAAACCTTTATTGGTAAGGCACAATTGTTCACTTTTTTTATTTACTAACTGTTTCTATAATTACAAACTGACTATTTTCTAACAATGCTTTTAAGTTTATTATAAACCTTCAGTATAAAATAACTTTCAGATACTAACTTTTAGGGCTATTGAATATTCCAAAATTAGATATTTAACATTAATTCATAAACAAAGCGATACAAATTCCTATTTATCAACAAGCAAAGCAAGGTGATTTTTTTATTGACTAATCACTAATCACTAATCACTAAAAGACTAATACACTAAAAAATTGAAAAAGCTAAAATTAATACTCGGTGACCAATTGAATCACAATCATTCATGGTTTGATGAAGATGGAACGGATACTTTGTTCGTAATGATGGAAATGCGACAGGAAACGGATTATGTACAACATCATATTCAGAAAATTGTCGGTTTCTTTTTGGCAATGCGACATTTTGCGGAAGCCATAACAGAAAGAGGTTTTCGAGTAAAATATTATCGTTTAGATGATAAAAATAATCAGCAAAACTTAGAAGCAAACTTAACACAATTGATTGAAGAACGTGATTTTCAACACGTTGAATATCAATTGCCTGACGAATATCGTTTAGATGAACAATTAAAAAAATATTGCGAAAAGCTAAACGAAAAAGGCATTACAACGAAAGCTGTCGATACCGAACATTTTCTAAGTGAACGAATGGATGTTCATGAAATGTTTAAAAATAAAAAGACGTATTTGATGGAAACGTTTTATCGAAGTATGAGAAAAAAATATCATATTTTGATGGAAATAGACGGAAAAACACCTTTGACTGGAAAGTGGAATTATGATGCTGAAAATCGTAAGAAACTTCCGAAAAAAATCACGATTCCGCCACCAAAACACTTTTTTCGTGATGTAACGGAAATTGTCGAAATGTTAGAAAAGCAAGGTGTAAAAACTATCGGTAAAATTGATGCAAAATACTTTGATTGGGCAGTAACTCGGTCTGAAAGTATGGAAATTTTGGAAGAGTTTATCCGTTTTCGGTTACACGCTTTTGGTAAGTATCAAGATGCAATGACAGAACGTGATGCTTATTTATTTCATTCTCGATTGTCTTTTGCAATGAATGTAAAATTGTTGCATCCGCTTGATGTGATTCATGCTACAATTGGCTATTGGCAATATCATAAAGACTCTATTGATATTGCTCAAATTGAAGGTTTTGTGCGTCAAATCATCGGTTGGCGAGAATATATGCGAGGTGTTTATTGGGCAAAAATGCCAGAATTTGCCGACTTAAATTATTTTGAAAATACGGCAAAATTGCCAGATTTCTTTTGGACTGGCGAAACGAATATGAACTGCCAAAAACACGCTATTAATCAATCGTTGGATAAAGCGTACGCACATCATATTCAGCGATTAATGGTGACTGGAAATTTTATGGCTTTGTTGGGCGTTCATCCTGATGAAGCGGATGCTTGGTATTTGGGAATCTATATGGACGCTATCGAATGGGTTGAAATCACAAACACACGAGGTATGAGTCAGTTTGCTGATGGTGGAATTATTGGTACAAAACCATATGTTGCCAGTGCGAATTATATGCACAAAATGGGCGAATATTGCTCCAATTGTAAATACGACCGAAAGAAAAAGTATGGCGAAAATGCTTGTCCTTTGAATAGTTTATATTGGGATTTTTACGACCGAAATCGTGACAAATTAGGAAAAAATTATCGTATCGGAATGATGTATCGAATGTTGGATAAAATGGATAGCGAAGAACGTTCTAAGATATTGGCACAAGCGAAAGTATATAAGGAAAATGTGGAAATGTTGTGATTCTAAGTAGGTTCACATATTTGTCACAAAAGACCTGACAGGTTTTTAAAACCTGTCAGGTCTGATAATCAGTAAGTTACGATGTTTTTAATAAATTTTATTGTCGAAATATTCACCTCAACTTATTTATAATAAACAATCACAATATTAATTTCATCGAATTGAAATACCTGCCACAATTCCATAATCCGTTATTTCAAGTGTAGAAAAAGCGGTTGAATCTGGCAAACCATTGAGTTTATTCCAACTGTTTCCATTGTTTGAAGAATGATAAATACCAATCCATTGAGCAGAGAAAATATTTGAGCCAGTGTGTTTTAATTCATTCGTGTAAAAATTGACTGGATAAGTTATTCCATTTTGAGCATTTTTCCACAATTCCCCATCATTTTGAGTTTTTAGTAATTGCTGACCGATTGTCATTGCGTAAATATATTGTCCATCATTTCCAATATCATGAAGTGCGTCACCATCGTAAATAGATCTCCAAACAGAAGCATTTTCATTCGAAACCAAAACGCCATTTTGCGTAGCAGCATATATTTTATTATTCAAAAATGTAAAACCAAGAATCTGAATTTTACCAAAAAGATGTGACCAAGTATTTCCCATATCAGTCGATTCAAAAATACCTGAATCCGTTCCTGCATACAGTTTTCCTTCTATTTTTATGAATGCTCTGACAGAATTTGCAATATTCGTTTTGGACGGATTCCAAGTGATTCCGCCATCATTAGAAACCAATATGCCACGATTCAAAGTACCAATAACCAATTGATTTCCTTCGACTTCAATACAGTTAATATCTAAGCCTTTTAGTTTATCGGAACTTAATGGATTCCAGTTGTTTTCGCCATCAATACTCTTAAAAATTCCGTGATAATCAGTCGTAACATACAATTTGTTACCTTCTTGTATGATTCCACTCAATGTAGCATTTTCTGGAATTCCTTTGGCGAACGAAGTCCAAGTTTTTCCCATATCAGTAGAACGATAAATAACTGCTGGTTTTTCGACTGGTTGACTTTTTTCGGCCGTTATGTTGAAGTTTTTTACGGATTCGTTTATTGGAACATCAAATTGTTTGCTATTCGTATTTTTTTGCTGACAGCTACAAAGTACAACTAAAATAAGTAGGATTAATAATGGATATTTTTTAGATTGATTAGTCATGTTATTTGTAATTATAGCGTATTGCGAAGCTCCAGCTTTGCAGTCAAATGACTAATTTTCTCCAAAGCTGGAGCTTCGGATTACGTCTAAAAATCTGCGAGAAAAACCTACAAACCACAAACCCGTAAAACACCAGCGGTCATTCGTTCCCACGAAAATTCTTTCTTCTTAATAATGACAGCTTCTACAAATTCCGCTTCTCTATCTTCATTATAATATTTCAAAATCGCTTCCGCAATTTCATCGCTATTCACTCCCGTTACAAAACCTGAAACATCGTTATTTACAATCTCTGGCAAACCACCAACATTCGTTACAATCATCGGTTTTTCAAAATGAAAAGCCAATTGAGAAATACCACTTTGAGTCGCTGATTTGTACGGCTGAACGACAACATCGGACGCACCAAAATAATAACGAACTTCGTCATTTGGAATAAAATCATCTTTTAAAATGATGTGATTATGCAAA
>JBGCFH010000286.1:0-5095 GCA_045106825.1 Saprospiraceae bacterium
GACAAAGAATGGATTAAGATTTTTTGTTCAGTTTAGCTGTAAGAAATAGGAATTTATCGGGATAAATGACTGTTTTTTACAGCTAAAATGGGCGAAAACGATGATTCATTACTGTCGAAGTTATTGTTTACCCTTCACTAAGTACAACTTATACGTTTTAAAAAATCATTATGAATAAGATATTATTAGGATTAGCAATGCTAATTTCAACAATGGCTTTTAGTCAAATTCCGCCTCCAGAAGCACGAATGAAATTGGACGCAACTGTATCAGTTGACGGAGAAACTTCAACTATTAATGATCTTCCTTCAAAATATGCTAAAACGATTAAAAGTGCAGAGTTAAAGGAGATTTTGACGGTTTTAGCTTCTGACGAAATGGAAGGTCGTGAAACGGCTACTAAAGGGCAACAACGTGCCCAAAAATTTATCGTTGATAAATTAAAATCATTTGAGATTCCTGCTATTAAACATGAAGGTGTAACGGATGGTTATTTGCAACAAATGCCGTTCACTCGTGAAGAATGGGGAAAAGTAACGCTAACTGCTAATGGTAAAGAATATATTCATTTGAGAGATTTTTATGCCTTTCGTTCTGTAAATATGAATCTACCAAAGGTTTCTAAAAAAGAAATCGTTTTCTTAGGTTATGGAATTGATGATGACAGTTATAGTGATTATGAAGGAGTTAATGTCAAGGGTAAAGTAATTATGATTTTATCAGGTGAACCAACTGAGAAATCAGGTAAATCATGGATTACAAAAGATGAAAAACCTTCTTCTTGGTCATCTAATTGGAAAAAGAAATTGCAAACAGCTAAAGAAAAAGGTGTTCAGGCCGTTTTGATTATTGACCCTAAAGCTGGTAAAAATATTGGTCGTTTTAGACGTTGGTTAGTTGAGCCTTCGATGACAGTTGGAAAACCTGACAATGCAGAATTATCGACGGCTAATAGTTTTTATATTTCTCCTGAAATGGCTCGTTCATTAATTGGAAATACTAAAAAACTAACAAAAATCACGAAAAAAATTACGAAGAAAGGAAAACCTTATTCTTTTGTATTTCCTTGTGATCTTACATTAGAACAAGAGAAAAAACAAGAATTGATATACAGTACAAACATCATGGCTTATATCGAAGGTACTGATGAGCGATTGAAAGAAGAGATTGTCGTTATCTCTGCTCACTATGATCATCTTGGAAAACGTGGTGATGAAGTTTACAACGGTGCAGATGATAATGGTTCGGGATCTACGGCTTTGATAGAGTTAGCACAAGCGTATGCTCAAGCTAAAAAAGATGGAAAAGGGCCTCGTAGAAGTGTATTGTTGATGTGGCTTACTGGCGAAGAGAAGGGTTTGTTGGGTTCGGCTTATTATGTAGAAAATCCAATTTTTCCATTAAAAAATACAATTGTTGATGTGAATGTAGATATGATTGGTCGTGTAGATGAAGCACACAAAGATAATCCGAAGTATATTTATGTTATTGGTGCAGATAGATTGAGCTCAGAGTTACATGAAATCAATGAAGCAGCGAATAAAAAATATACACAAATCGAATTAGATTATACTTACAATGCAGAAGATGATCCAAATCGTTATTACTATCGTTCTGATCATTATAACTTTGCTGAATTAGGTATTCCTGCGATTTTTTACTTTAGCGGTGTACATGACGATTATCACAAAATTACAGATACAGTTGATAAAATTCAATTTGAAAAGATGGAAGTCATCGCTCGTTTAGTTTTTCATACATCTTGGGAATTGGCTAATCGTGATAAGCGAATTGTTGTTGATAAGGAATAATCAAATGGTTCTTTGACTGGTTTTCCAAAAAGATTATTTATTAAATTATTTTCAGCCACGAATGCACGAATTTTCAATAAAAAGGTAATTAATTATTCGCACATTCGTGGCAAATTATTTCAAATAATCTAATGTTTTTACAAAGCATTTTTATTTCTGACGGTGAAGTAAATCTCCGTAAACCGTTTATGTTACTAACTTATGACAATCATCTATAAAAAAAAGCAATATGTTTTAGTTAGATTTGGGGATCAAAACAATCTAAAAATCTATCTATCATGTCACATGTTTTAATTGCTTTTTTATTAACATTCGGTTCACCACTGGATGCAGAGATGAACACGCCAAAATCTGGAGAACTAATTCACAGAATTTACAAACAAACACCAACTGAACGAGAATCCGACCTTAGAGAATGGGTTGGTGGTTACGGTGAATCTTTTGGTGGAATCAAGTATCGTTATGGCGGAAAAACTTCAAAAGGTTTTGACTGTTCAGGCTTCACAAAATTCGTTTTTGGGTCTTATGGTATTGACTTGTCAGGTCATTCAGGAACACAAGCAACACAAGGAAGAAAAGTGAGCTTGAAAGATGCACAACCTGGTGATTTAATCTTTTTTGGTCACAGCGGTCGAGTATCTCATGTTGCTATTATTTGCGATAATACACCCGATGGAATTATTGCTGTTCACAGTACCTCTTCTAAAGGTATCATGAAGCAAAATGTTTCTAAATCAAGTTATTGGAGTCCTAAAATTATGTATGCAAGAGATGTTATCAGTCGCTACATTGATGAGGATTTTAGTCAAGATTTGATTGATTATCGTGATTCTAAGTAAAAATTATTATTACATTGTTATTATTGCTAAATTGTTTTGACGAGTTTGACGAAATGTTTTTCTTCATAAACAATTTAGCAATTGAACAATACAACAGTTTAACAACCTAAATACTTCGACAAAATTAACAGGATTTATAAATAATTGTAAATCAGATTTTTATAAAAATTATATACCGAAATATTTAAGTAAACCTACTTAATAATCAAATATTGAATTTACTACTTTCCGCTCCAGAGTATCGTCCGAATTTGTCTTCTATGATTCGTACCGCAGAGTTTTTTGGTTTTAAACAAATCTACATTTACGATAAAAATGATTTGATGAAACCTCCAACAAACAAGAAAGGTCGTGCAAACATGGCACATATGGCAAAGGTTTGGACTGCTGGTGCAATTGATCATATCGAAATTATTCGAATCGATGATATTTTTCATTTTTTGACCAATTATAATGGTCGAACAGTCGCAACAATCGTCAATGAAGCAGCAACACATTTATCCGATTTTCAGTTTCAAGCTGATGATTTAATTATTGTCGGAAGTGAACGTGAGGGGTTGCCACAAGATATTATTGATATTATCAATGAAGCGATTTATATTCCTGCCAAAGGTGTGACAGATTGCTTGAATGTTGCTGTAACTTTCGGTATCGTTGTACAACAAGCTTTATTATCAATTGGAAAAAAGTAAAATCTATTAATCTTCTTCAATTAAATACACTGTAAATTAAGTTTATTGACGTTTTAGTGGCTTTATTTTTGGTGAAAGCGAAGAAGAAAAATTTTGCATAGCCATAGCTATAGAAAACTTTTTCTGATGAAGCTATCGCCGAAAAGAAAAAGCAAAAATGTTGATAAATTTATTTTACAGTGTATTAAATTCTTTCAAAATATCTTTTTCGTTCCCAATCCGTTACGGCTCGATTATACGCATTTTGTTCTGTATTAAAATAATGTGTATAATGTTCAACAACCGCTTCACCAAAAGCATTTTTTGCAAATTCACTCTTTGAAAAACGTTCGGTAGCTTCCGCTAATGAATGAGGAACACTCGGTAAATTTTTCGCTGCATAAACATCACCATCAAAGATTGTTGACGGTTCGATTTTGTTTTTAATACCATCAAGTCCACAAGCCAACGACGCTGCAAACGCCAAATACGGATTACAATCTGCACCAGGAATTCGACATTCTATTCTCAGACTTTTGCCTTTTCCAACAACACGAAAACCAGCCGTTCGATTATCATAAGACCAAGCCAAACGAGTTGGTGCCCAAGAACCATCAACATAACGTTTATAGGAATTAACGGTCGGCGCATAAAATGGCATTATATCGGCTACATTTTTTATCCAACCGCCCAAAAACCATTTGAAAATATCCGAACCTTGAACGGAACTGAAATCTTGATTTCCAGCAAAAGCATTTTTACCATCTTTCCACAAACTAATATGAATATGACAACTCGAACCAGCTTGATTTTCGTGATATTTTGCCATAAACGTCACCGAAATTCCCATTTTATCCGCCAACTCTTTTAAGCATTGTTTATACACAATATGTCTATCTGCCATTTCTAAAACTTCGGCATATTTGATATTGAGTTCATGCTGTCCCAAACCCCATTCGCCTTTAGAATTTTCGACAGGAACACCAGACTTTTTCAAATGACGACGAGCCGCAGCATTAAACGGTTCGGTTCGTGTACCTTGTAGAATGTGATAATCTTCTAAGTACCAACCAACAGGTTTTAGGTCATGATAATGCTGTTCATTCGCTTGACGATAATTATTTTCAAATAAATAATATTCTAATTCTGATGCAGCAAAACATTCAAAATCAGCTTGTTGTGCGATTTCTAATTGCTTTCGCAAAATAGAACGAGGAGCAATGTCAATCCATTCATGTGTTTTTTCATTCTGAACATCACAAAAGACCAAAACCGTTTTATCCAACCAATCCGCAATACGCAACGTATTCAAATCAGGCACTAAATGAAAATCGCCATAACCTAATTCCCAATTTGCAAATTTATAACCAGGAATCGGTTCCATTTCCATATCCGTTGTGAGCAAATAATCGCAGCCGTGTGTTCCATCTTTCACCACAGATTCTAAAAAAAACTCCGCATCAAATCGCTTCCCAACTAATCGCCCATAATGATCCGTAAAAGCAACGATAATGGTTTCGATTGTTTCGTTAGCTACTTTTTGTTGTAATTCTTTTAGGGTTAATTTTCCTTTTATTTTCATTGGTTAGTTATTTTTTTTTATCATTTTAATTTAAATTAAAATCATTTTAGATTAAATTGAAGTTCTTACTACTGGACAAAAAGGATTAAATAAAAAAGAACCATAACTTTGAAGTGACAAAACAAAAAAGCGATGGTTCTACAAATAAGTAATAAACTTACGTCATATTTCGGAGAAATAAAAGAGAGTACA
>JBGCFH010000287.1:0-2187 GCA_045106825.1 Saprospiraceae bacterium
GCCAAATTGATTCTTATTCGCTTAGTAAAAGTTCTTTTTCATGTGAAGATATTGGTACAGTGATACCTATTACTCTAACTATTACAGATATATATGGAAATACTAATTTTGATACTACCAATGTGTATGTACGAGATACAATCTCACCTGAAATTATTTGTGCCAATTCGTTACAAGTACAATTGAATAATAATGGTATGTCCATTCTTCAGCCTACCATGCTTTTGGTAGATGCTTCAGATTCTTGTGGTATTGCTTCCTACTTTTTGAGTCGAGACACATTATTTTGTGGAGATTGGCCTCAAGTTACAATTGGTTTGTTTGTGGAAGATATTCATGGAAATCAAGGTTATTGTACAACGGAAATTACAGTATTTGATACTATAACACCTATTGCGTCATGTACTTTTCATACTGCTGTTTTAGATAATACAGGTAATGTGAGTGTTCCTTCATATTTACTAAATAATAATAGTATTGATAACTGTCCTCTAACCTATACTTTAAGTCAAAATAATTTTGATTGTAGCCATTTAGGAATTAATAATGTGACCTTATTTGTTAATGATAATCATGGTAACATCGCTCAATGTAATGCTCAAATTAATGTTGTTGACAATGAAATACCTGTTGCTAACTGTTTTGGAAATATAACCTTGCAATTAGATAATAATGGAGATGCAACTTTGACTTCTCAAATGTTAGATAGTTTAAGTTCTGATAACTGTGGTGCTATTTTAGATGGTGTTAGCAAATCCCAATTTGGCTGTATAGATTTGGGATCACAAGCTGTCACTCTATTTATTAAAGATGATTATGGCAATACTAATAATTGTCAAACTATCGTAACAATAGAAGATAACATTTCACCAACAGCAGTTGCTATACCAAGTATAACTTTACAATTAGATGTAAATGGAGAAATAGGATTAGGGGTTCAAGATGTGAACAATGGAAGTTATGATAATTGTAGTATTAGTTCTATTACATTAAGTAAATATAATTTTGATTGTTCTGATGTCGGTAGTACACAGATAGTAACAATGATAGTTACAGATGTTAGTGGTAATACAGATTCAGAATTAATAACAGTGACGGTGGAGGATAATATTCCTCCTTCTGCTGTTTGTGCAAGTAACTTAATACTTCCAATGGGACCAAGTGGAGTTGTGTTTATTAATCATACAATGATTGATGTAGGAAGTAGTGATTCTTGTGGTATAGCTACTCTTACATTAGATAAATTAACATTTGAATGTGCAGATATTCCGAGTAACCCAAACATTGTGACCATGACAGTTTTTGACGTTAATGGTAACTCTGCAACATGTACAACCTCAATTGTTGTTGAAGATACAATTCATCCTACTGCACAATGTGCTTTACCATACACACTATATTTAGATAGTGATGGCTTGGCATCAATTAATGTTAATAGTATTAATAATGGAAGTTTTGATGATTGTAGTGGTATTGATACTATGTTTTTGAGTCAAACAGTTTTTGATTGTAACGATATTGGACAGAATACAGTATTTCTTACAGTAGAAGATTTTAGTAATAATGTTGCTGTTTGTCAAACAACGATTGATATTCAAGATGTTTCTGATCCTTTGTTTATACAATTCCCCACAGATACTATTGTGACTAATGATATTGGAAATTGTGGAGCAGTAGTTTCTTGGGTAACACCAATATTTATTGATAACTGTAGTATTGATACAATTTACTCAACAGATACATCAGGTAGTTTTTTCTCAGTAGGTGTTAATACAATAATTTATACCTTAATTGATGATTTAGGAAACCAATTAGATACATCCTTTACAATTACAGTATTAGATACAGAATATCCTATTTTTAATACCTGTCCGCAAGATATTGAGGTTTGTGAAGGTGATTTAGTTTCATGGATATTACCGAATGTTTCAGATAACTGTGGGATTGTCTTTTATGATAGTACAGATGCTATTGGACTCTTTCCTGTTGGTTTAACTACAGTTACTTATACCATAAAGGATGCTGCCGATAATACAGTGACTTGTTCATTTAATGTCAAAGTAAATCCTAAAGTTGATTTATCTTCATCAACAGCAGAACCAACTTGTTTTGGAATTGATGATGGTGAAGTTAATGTATATCCATCAGGTGGAACACCTCCTTTTGTAATAGTTTGGAATACAGGAG
>JBGCFH010000288.1:0-12106 GCA_045106825.1 Saprospiraceae bacterium
TGAAGTGTTCTAAGGTTTTTATGTAAATCAACAATATAATCAAACTGTTGATATTGTAATTCCATCTTCAGTTCAGAAACAGTCGATTGAATCGCCCAAACTTTCGTGATAAAAGGATTCGTTTCTAAAATAAAAGCATAACTTTGTTTCGTCAAAAAGTGTACTTCTGCGTTGAGCTGCTCTTTTAAACAGCGTACAACAGGCGTTGTCAACACAATATCACCTATTGAACTAAACCGAACGACCAATATTTTTAATACTTTTGACATATTATGATTTGTAAACCACCACAAAACTACAATTTTGAATTTTCAATTACTCATTTTTTAATTATCCATTTTCAATTTTCAATTACTCATTATCATTTTTTATATTTGTCAATAAATTGATTAAACCATATACTAAACATGAATAATAAAGTTAAAGCAGGCGTTTTTGTATTAATATTAGCCGCTTGTGCCAGATTTTTTGGAGTTGACCAAGCATTGATTGATGAGTTGACTGGCCCGACAGAAGAAACAACGGAACAAGAAGTCGCACAAGAAGAAGAATTGGGAAGGTTAGATAATTATTTACCGACTACAAACCTTGGTGACACTTTAAGTTATGGGGAATACTTTACGGTTTCTTATTCTGAATCACATCGACAAGCAGAATGGGTTGCTTATGAAATTTCTAAAGAAAACTTAGAGAAAGAAAGTTTTCGTCGTCCACCTTCATTCAAACCTGATGACAGAGTTGATGAAGATTATCGAGTAGGTCATAGAGATTATTCGTCTACTAATTTTGATAGAGGACATTTAGCATCAGCCGCAGATTTTTCTTGGGGACGTGAAGCGATTGAAACGACTTTTTATACCACCAATATAAGCCCACAAGAGCCTCGATTTAATCGTGGAATTTGGAAGCATTTGGAAAGTGCTGTCCGAGGTTGGGCAATGCAATATGAACACGTTTATGTCGTTACAGGCCCAATTTTGACAGAAAGAGCAAAAAAAAGATTACCTAAGGATAAAAACTATGTCGCTGTTCCTCGAAGGTATTACAAAGTTGTACTAAATTATACTGATGATAATCCAATCGCAATTGGCTTTATCATGAAAAATGAAGATTCAAAATCTCATTTGTCGAATTATGTTGTTCCGATTGATGAAATTGAAAACATTACAGGAATTGACTTTTTCTCTGAAATGCCTGATGAACTTGAGGATAAAGTAGAAGCAGGAATAGATTTAGACGCTTGGGGTTTAAACGTGATGAGTCGCTCAGTAGGAGAGATTCAGTTTGAATATGATACTTCGGAAGTGCAATAAAACAACCGCTTTGCTGATGGTGGACGGATATTTTTTACAATAAAAAATTAGGAAGAAAAAAGGGTTTGATTGTATTGCACAATCAAACCCTTTTCTATTTTCTCGTTAGTGAACGAAGTAAGGGTTTTCTCATAAAAAATTAATAATGCTAAAATCGTGCGTTTAATCGGATTAAAATCCGATTCTTTAGATGGTTCATTATGGAAAAACGCTCGAAAATATAAAGTTGAGTGTTTCATTAACCCTTTTTCTATCTATAGAATCGGGTTTTTAACCCGATTAAACGCAGAATGTTTTTTATGAGAAAGCCCTTTAAACGAAGTAAAGCAATCGTCAACTATCTATCATTTACTTTACATTACCATAAGCGACAAAATAAGGATTTAATAAATTTTCCTTATTGTATAATAAAGGTTCTTCGTTGTCATAACGAACGACTTTTCCACCTGCGGCTTCCAAAATCATTTGAGCGGCTGCTGTGTCCCATTCCATTGTCGGAGCGATACGAGGATAAACGTGAGCGCCACCTTTTGCCAAAATCAAAAACTTCAAAGAACTTCCTGTACTTACTTTGGTCGGATTACTTAATTTATCAATGAAGTCTTGTGTTTCTTGATTTAAGTGAGAACGAGAACAAACAACACCTAAACCATCATCATCCATTCTAAACTCATTGGCGTTCAATTGAGTTGTTTCGCCATCTTTGATTAAAAATGCTCCTAAACCTTTTACAGCCCAATACATTTCATTCAAAGCTGGTGCTAAGACGACAGACATTACAGGATGTTGCCCTTTTACTAAAGCGATATTTACGGTAAATTCACCATTGCGTTTGATAAATTCTTTTGTTCCATCAAGAGGATCAACTAACCAAAAATGATTGTAATCTTTACGTTCGTCGTAAGACAATAATTTATTCTCTTCTGAAATAATTGGAAACTGAACATCTAATTTATTCAAAGCATCACAAATAATTTGGTTGCCTTGTGTATCTGCTTGTGTCAACGGTGAGTTATCAGTTTTTTTATCATACACGATGCCTTCTGCTGCATTGTATATTTCCATGATTCTTTCTCCTGCTGCTTCCGCAATTTTCACAACTTCAAGTGCTAATGACTTATAATCCATGATTAGTATTTTAATGATTTTTTCAAAAACAGGGCAAAGGTAGGAAAAAATGAGATGTAATGCTTGAAAATTAAAAATTAACAATTATCATAACTGTTCAGTATTCTGTGTTTAATTTTCATGGAGGTACACAACATAAATTATATTCTCTGTACAACTCTGTGAAAAAACTCAGTAATACAGGGAAATATATAATTACTAAATAATAACTTATAAATAACCAAAAAAGCCTACTAAACTTTAAAAGTATAGTAGGCTTTTATCAATTAAAAATCATCGTTTCTTCTTATTATTTTTCACCTTTTTACGGCGGCTTTCCGTTTTTCTGATTGTTTTCTTTTCTGCCACAGTAGGATCATCAATTTCATAAGCTTCCTCTTCTGACGGTTGACGGTTTTTGAAGTGTAAGAACAAACCTCCAAATGTCATTAATAGAACTAAACTTGAAGCAATATAACCGATAGTTACACCTGTATAATAAGATTTTGGTTCAAAACGCATTTCGAGTGTGTGAGAACCTTTTGGTAAACGCATTGCTCGTAAAATGTAGTTTGCCTTCATTAATCCATCGACTTTTTCATTATCAATATACATATTCCAACCTTTTTCAGTCGGATAGTATACTTCTGAAAATAGTGCTAATTGGTCAGAAGCGATATTATAACTATAAGTTAATTTTTCAGGTTCGTAATTTGTTAACGTAATCGTAGCCGCAGAATCCGGTTGAATTTTTAAATCGCCTAATTTATCCGCAAATTTCTTTTGAATCACGGCTTTATTACGAGGTTCTAAAGTCGATAAAGCAGCCATTTCGGCATTAGCATCGTCTACGATTTCGTATTCATTGACGAACCAAGCATTGCCTAAATCATATCTTGAAGGAATCGCTTGTATACCTGATTGTCCCGTACTTTGTAAGATATATTTTGTATTCATCATACCTAACAACTTCAATGTTTGAGGATTATTAGGATAGAAGTAGTGATGAATTAACATATCTTGATAAATCTGTAATTTTGCGGCATGATAACCTCCGACACTTCTATGAAAATAAGAAGTTAAAGAATTATTATAAGGATTTGGCCCTTGCATACCAGCACGTGCCGTTAAATCTAATACACGATAATGTTCTTCTGTATCTTTTCCTGTTAACTGAATCGGAACTTCATTCGGGAAAGGTGTTACCGCTTGAGTTGTTGCAACAGGTTCGTTAAAGTTTTCTGGACTTATAAAACGCTTGTCAACCAACCATAAATCAATCAAAGCGACTAAACTAACTAAACCGATAGCGACAACCCAATTGATTTTTTTGGTAACAAATGCCCACAATATACCAGCAGCGACACCAATCAATGCGAAGGAACGTAAGGCATCTTGTGTTAATAAAGTAGCTCGATCACTTTTAATAGCGGCTAATAATTCAGGAAATTGAGCCAATTCTCTTTCATCACGTTCAGAGGCAAAACTCAACATTTCCATTGCACCCATCAACCACATCAATAAGGCGATTCCGCCTGTAACACCAGCCGAAATGTATAATGCGTTTAATTTTTCTTTTTGAGAAATACCTTTTATTGCTAACTGATGTAATCCCATGATGGCTAAGATAATTGCCAAAATATTGGTAATTCCTAAAATCATAGCGATAGAACGGAATTTATTAAACATTGGGACAACATCAACTAAGAAATAGTTGAAGGCTTTAAAATTATCTCCCCAAGCAATAAAAATCGTAAAGACCATTGAGGTCAAAATCCACCATTTCAAACGATTCTTTACAAGAACAGCACCTAATAAGAATAAGAAAATCACGACTGCACCAAAGTAAACCGGACCCGAAGTAGACGGTTGTTCGCCCCAATAATGTCTTGTAGAAAGTGCTAATTGTTGTAAAACTTGCTGTTGTTGTGCAGGTTCTGCACGTTGTATTGTTTGTTGTACGGCTGCAAAAGAAGCACTGCTTTGGTCTCTGTAGAATATTTCACCACTTGAACCACCTCGTGCATTTGGCACTAACAAGTTCATAGTCTCACCAATACCATAACTCCAGTTGAAAATATAATCTTTGTCTAATCCCTCTTCTGTATGAATTGTTGTAGTAGAATCTGCACCTGGAGGTAGTAACGTCAATTCTTTTGTACCACGCTGAGTTTCGGGCGTGTATTCGTAAGTTGTCCAAAGCATTGCGGTATTTGCCAAAACGCCTAAAAGAGCACTTATTGCAATAACGCCGACTGCTTTCGCAAAATTAGGTAGTTGCTTATCTTTAATCGCCCAAACAAACTCAAAGATTCCTAAAAAGCCCAGTATGATTACCATGTAATAAGTCATCTGAACGTGATTCGCTAATATTTGCATCGCCATTCCGATACCGACCATCGAACCACCGAGCAAGTATTTTTTTCGGAAAGCCAAGAGAACACCACCTATGACGAGTGGAATATATGCTGTTGTAATGATTTTGGTAGAGTGACCCGCTTCAAATAAGACAACGTTATTGGTCGTCAAACCAAAAACAATTGCTCCAAACAGACCGAGTTTCCAATCTACTCCTAACGACATCATTAAGATGTACATCATCATCATTAATAAAAATGTTGCAGTATGTGGAGGATTGATACCTTGTCCCATCAATAAAGCATAGTAAATATGATTGGTAAGGTTACTACTTTTATCATAAAGAATTTGATAAGATGGCATTCCACCAAACATCGAATTTGTCCATAATGGCTTGTGACCTGTTTTTTTGTAGTGTTCGACAATTTCTGTTTGAGCACCTATACTTTGCAAGTTATCTGATTGGTTTAAAACTTTACCGCTCAAAGCAGGAGAATAATAAGCGAAAGCCAATATCAGCATTACGAATAATGCACCGATGTGTGGCAGCCAATTGTTGTATTTAGACATGAATTTTATTTTTTCAGTTCTCTGGTTAAAAATTTATCAATTATCTAATCATTAGACTTTATTTTAAATAAATCATTTTAGAATAAAGTCTATTAGATTATCCAGATAATTAGCAAATTTAAAACCTTTTACAAATTAATGGAAGAATTTGAAACAATTGTTATAATTGTATTTACTTTCATTGTCTCAAAATTTAATATTTACTTTAAAAGTAAAATTTTAATCAAAATATTTATGATTTATCTATTTTATTTCAATATATATTTTGAATAATCACTATATTGCTAATTAGTCCTTAAAATTGTAAGTATTTATTCATTAGTGAGCAGTACAATTTTTGAGGAATCCCAAAACCTTGAGGTTCGTCTTAACAAAAGTCTTACTACTTAATAATGGTATTTATTTGTAAAATAAGTAACGGTAAAAAATAAATTGGACATCAGATGTTCAAATTATTTTTTGGACGTTACTAAATAATAGTTTTAAAAGCATTATTAACATAATCAGTATAAAAAATGGGCAGCGAAGCAACAATTGCAATAGTCATATTACTGGTCGTTTTGACGATTGCCATTTTCTATGGTATATATCTTTTTGTCAAACGTTATTATATCAGGATTCCACCAAATCGTGCAGCGATTATCTTTGGTCGTCGTCATGAGATTCGTGACCCGTTGACAGGCGAAACACGTGTTCGGGGGTTTAGAATCGTAAAAGGTGGTGCAGCATTGGTGATTCCGCTCTTAGAAGAAGTAGAATATCTGGATTTATCGAATAGGAAGATTGATTTGGAAGTAGCGGATATTCGAAGTTTGAATGGTGTAAAAGTAGATGTGAAAGCCGTAGCGATTGTACGAATTGGTACAGATGAAATTTCGTTAGAAACTTCTGCAACTCAGTTTGGTAACATGGACAATAAAGCAACGGATAAAATTATTGAAGATATTTTATTAAAAACCTTAGAAGGTCACTTTCGTACCATTATTAGTACGATGACACCAGAGGACTTGTATCGAGATAGAAGTCAGTTTTCGCAAGAAGTACAGCGTTCGGCAGGAAATCCATTGGAAGGTATGGGAATGAAAATCGTGGATTTCACGATTAAGCGTGTTAGTGATAATGTAAATTATTTGAACTCACTCGGTGTTCCGCCCGCAGAGGAAGAAAAGAAAAAAGCAGCGATTGCGAAATCTATTGCAGAACGACAAGTCGTTGAGCAAGAAGCAATGGATAGAATTAAAGTCCGTGAAGCGGTTGAGCGTCAGACGATTCAGGAAGAACAATCGAAAGGTAAAGAAGCGATTGAATTGATTCAAGTACAGGAACGAAGCAAAATCGCTAAAATCGAGTCGGAGATTGCAAAAGTGAAAAGTGAAATAGAATGGATGCACAAAAAAATCACATTGCAAGAGAAAGAAGATGAATTGGAGTTGATTAAGGTAAAATTTGACCAAAAACGAAAAGTTTTTGAAGCCGCCGGTAGCGAACAAGCTGCAAGACGAAAATCAAGAGAAATCCAAAATATTGCTCAAGCCGAAGCGGAAGCGATTCGGTTACGTGCAGAAGCCGAAGCCGATGGTAAACGATTATTGGCGGAAGCCTATAAAGAATTGGATCCGACTGCGAAAATGTTATTGATTGTCGAACAATTACCGATGGTGTTACAAGCATTATTAGGTGATGAAGGTTTGGCAAAAGTATTCGGTGAAATCGCTAAGCCAATCGGAAATATTGATAGTGTGAAAATCTACGATTTTGGAAATGGTGGCGGTGGAAACGGTGGCGGAAATGGCCCAATTGACCGTTTTGCGAATACTGCTCCGCAGATGTTGATGGGAATGGTTTCTAAGTTGAATGATATGGGAATGGGCGATTTGTTACAGCGAATCGGCTTGACTTCTGATGTCGTACAAGACATGAGTAAAGCGGTGAAAACCGATATGAAAAAAGCGGCTAAAGAAACAACAAAACCCGTCAAACCTGTCAAAATCAAAGGCGTGAAAGTAGAACCTGTTAGGGAAAAAACACCTCAACAAAAGAAAAAAGTGGAAGAGGAGTTTGTCCCTCACGAAGAAATCAAAACAGGCGATACGATTGAGTTAGAGGTGAAAACGAAGAAAAAAAAGAAATAGAAATAAGTATGAAGTATAAGGTATAAAGTTTTTATTGATGAAACTACTACTTTATAACTTATACTTCATACTTCATACCTAAAATATCTTGCTTTCAGAAAAATTAGATAATCTCAATTTTTTTAATGTTTTAGTTCTTGTCCCTTGTTTTGTGGCGTTGCCAATCGTCGGCTGGGAAGTGTATGAAAGTTGGTATTTGGATCAACCTTTAGCTTGGACAGCAGAATTTACATCAATGATGGTTTGTGCTGTTTTAGGATCAATCGCAGGTTTAGGAATATTTCTAAAACTTAAATGGGCGAGAATCATCGCTCTGGTTTTCTTTATTACAGGAATGTTGATTTGGTTTGTCATCTTTGCCGTCGAATTTTCGCACAAAGGCGGAAAAGCTCCGATGTTGACCTTGCTATTTATGATTTATGGAATTTGTATTTGTATCTTGATTTTTTTCAATGGCAACTTAATGGACGATGAATTGAAGCCGAGAGAATATCATGATATTTTGGATAAGTGAAACGGGTTGCGAGTTGCGGGTTTGACGAATTAATGATAGATACGAACTATTCTAATTTTAGAGAAAAATAAAACTGTCGTCAATTCGTCAAACCCGTAACTCGTAACGATTCAAACATCGCTTTCGCCTTAATCAAACATTCTTCATATTCGCTTTCTGCGTCAGAATCATAGACAATCGCTCCTCCAACTTGAACAGAAATATAACGCTGAATCGCATTGTATAAAATACTGCGAATCACAACATTAAAATCAAAATTTCCATCTGGTGTAATATAACCGATTGCACCCGAATACAAACCTCGTTTCGTTGCTTCGTATTCTTCGATGAGTTCCATGCTCATCACTTTCGGCGCTCCAGTCATTGAACCCATCGGAAACGCATTTTTGATGGCATCGACAAAGTGTTTGCCTTTCGGCAAATGGCCGACAACGGTTGAGATCATTTGATGGACTTGCTCAAAGGTGTAAATTCTGAAAAGTTCTTCGACTTCAACAGTTCCAAATTGGCAAGTTTTTGCTAAATCATTGCGAACTAAATCGACAATCATTACATTCTCTGCTCGATTCTTTTCATCTCGAAAGAGTTCGTCTCGAAGTTGTTCGTCTTTTTTTGGATTTGAACTGCGTTTTGATGTGCCTTTTATTGGTTGTGAAATTAGTTTTTGACCAACTTTTTTTAAAAATCGCTCTGGCGAACTGCTCAATACAAATGTATCATTCCATTTATAATAAGCAGAAAATGGTGCTTTATTCTTATTGTTTAAGATATTGAAAATCTGTAAAGGATTGATTTCAGCGTTTTCTGCATAAAATTCTTGACAAAAATTCATTTCATAAACATCGCCTTCAATAATATGATTTTTGATTTTATCAATCGTTTCTAAATAGCGTTTTTTTGAAATTCGTGGTGTTAAATTGATTGATTTTTGAACTTTATCAGTTGAAATAATAGTATGTTGAATGGCTTGAAAAACCGAAAAAGGATTTTCAACTGAACGAATGATGACGGTGTTTTTATCAAATTGAATCACCGTTCGAGGTTGAAAAAAGTGAAGTTTTGGCAATTGAATATTATCAATATTATTAGAATCTAATCGTTCTACTTCATTTTTTAAGTCATATGTCAAAAAACCAAATAACCAATCCTTCTTTTCCTCATAAAACTTTTTCAGTGTTTCAAAACTATCAGAATGAGTTATTAACTCATCTTTAGCACCAACTGCCAATAAACATTCTTGAGAGTGATAAGGATAGTTTTCATAACCATTATTATCCAAAAAACAAACGATTTTTTCTGAATCTGCCCAAGCTAAAGCTTTGCTTTTAAATGATTGAAAATCATAAATTTTGAATGATTCTGTGTGTATTGTGCTGTTTTTGTCAGCATCCCGAAGCCTCGGAAATTTACTTGTCGTGAAGTTCGCTATCATATATTAAAAACTCAAAGTTGGAGCAAATGTCCATTATTTTGACCAAAAATAATAAGAATTGTAACTTCAAAAACTGTTAAATTGTTGTCACTGTTTTGATTGTGTTATTATCGACTTTATTTTGCAAACAAATTTTTTATTGGTTTATAGAAATAAACGGAAAAAATCGAACGCCAGAAGGGTAGATGTGGTAAGCTATAAAATATCTTGATTTCTTGCCAAAGACTCGTACTTTCATTCAAAAAGGCAAAAACCGTTTGAATTTTATTATTTTTAAATAATTTGGTAAAAATAGGTTTTATTAATCCTCCTTCATATTGTAAAATATTGAGAATCAAGGTGTCATAAATCGAAAACCGTTTGTCAAAAAGATTAACTTTATAAAAAGGATAATTCTTTTCCGCTAAGTTTTTCGCTATTTTTTGAGTGACTTGTTGAATATTATAAAAGGCATAACCTGTACTACTTTTGACATCGCCACCGATTGTTCCGATATTAAGAATGTGTTTTCCTTCCGCTTTTTTAAACGGATGATTGGTCATTGGAATAATACCATATTCTGTTTCTTCGATGGTATAATTTTCGATACCAAGTGTTTCTTTGATATATTGTTTGAGTACAACATCATAATCTTCTTGTGCTAACAAAGTATCAGAAAAAATGGTGTATTCAATTAAGGCTTTACGCTTATTGTATGGCAAAACATAAAAAAAACGAGCGTTGTTATGTTGTGCTGTACGAAAATCCATCAAGTGTATTTCATCAGGTTTGAAAGCATCTTTTTCTGTTTCGATTATCCAACCTTTAAAATGCTGTAATTGATAAAAATATTTATCAGATTTTTTTTGAAATTGTTGAATATCAAAAGTGCTATTAAATATCCAATCGGCTTGATAATCTATATGATCAATCGTGATTTGTCCACCATTTTCTACATTTTGAATATTGTCAATATTACCATTTATCCATTCGATATTTGGATTTTTTTGTAAAGCAGATTTTGCAAAATTATAAAAATCAATTCCTCGAATCATTTTATATTTGAATGGATTGAGTTTCGTTTGTTTTTTATAATCGACTCCAAAAAAGTGAACTTTTTCCCATTCTCTGATGATGATTTCATCAAAAGCAGTTGGTTGATCTACCCAAAAACACCAAGTTCTGTCGTTTTCTATTTTATCACTTTTATCGGCAATCAGTATTTTTTTTGATTGTAATGTAGGATTTGCATTTATATAAAATGCTAAACTTAATCCTGCTAAACCTCCTCCTGCAATGATATAATCGTATTTCTTCATCTTTTATAATGCTTTTTGTGGAATTATTGATACTAAACAAAAGTTGTATGGTTTAGTTAAATTTCATCTATATAAATTTTAATATTTTTGTCCGAAAATTAGGAATAGATGACAGAAAGATGGATTTGATAGTGTTTGCAAAGTTCACCGGTTTTAGATTTGTTGTAAAAAACTACTATTAAAAAAAATCTGTTCAAATCCGTTTTATCTGTTTAATCCGTGTTTTCATTACAAATTATTTTAAAACCATACAAGTTTTTGGGACAAGCCCAAAATAAGATAATCTAATTTGCTGGGAATATTCCGATTGTATTGGAATAAACTAAATTGAATGGATTTTACGGATAAATACGGATTTTTTAAAAAAACTACTATTAAAAAAAATCTGTTCAAATCCGTTTTATCTGTTTAATCCGTGTTTCCATCACAAACTATATAAAATGAACTCAATTAAAATAATATTAGCGTCAAAATCACCTCGTCGGCAGCAATTATTGCGAGAAGCAGGATTTGAATTTGAAATCAAGACAAATTCTATTGAAGAAGTTTATCCTGATACATTACCAGTTCGAGAAGTTCCAGCTTATTTATCGCAACTAAAAGCAGATGCTTGTACAGCATTTTTGGATGACGAAAAAGTCTTGTTGACGGCAGACAGTGTTGTAATTATAAATGATACAATTTATGGAAAACCAAAAGATGAACATGATGCTTTTCGTACCATAAAGGCATTGTCAGGAAATATACACGAAGTGATTACAGGCGTAACGTTACGAACAACCAAAAAAACTGTAACATTTTCAGATGTCGCTTATGTTCACTTCGATACCTTGACAGATGATGAAATTTGGTTTTATGTTAATAATTATCAGCCATTTGATAAAGCTGGAGCATATGCGATTCAAGAATGGATTGGTTTGACGAAGATTATCAAAATTGATGGGAGTTATTATAATATTATGGGTTTGCCTGTTCAGAAAGTATATCAATATTTACAGGATTTTTGAAGTGTGATTAGGACATAAAAAAAGCCTCTGCTAACCGCAGAGGCAATTCTAACCATTAAGTAAAAACGTTCTCTAAAACATTCAAAATCATTATATTAACGCACAAATTATAAAAAGATACGTTTAAAAAATGTTAAAATATACAATATTGCAATATTATGATATTTATACAAGTCTTATTCATTCATTATCAATCAAATATGAGAATATAATAATTAAAAAAATAAATTTTACGGTTCTTTGAAAAATCCAGTGAAATAATAAAAATTTGAAATCTATCAAGATTGTTTTTTGTGTTGACGTGTTGATGTGCTGACGTTGGTATAACATCAACACATCAACACATCAACACAAAAAACGAATTCAAATAATTCG
>JBGCFH010000289.1:0-1793 GCA_045106825.1 Saprospiraceae bacterium
CTGCTGTTGTACAACCATTAGCATCTTTCACCACAATATCGTAACTTCCTATGGCTAAACCTGTGAAGATATTTGAAGGTTGATACATTACTCCATTATCACTACTGTATTCTAATGTACCTGTTCCGCCACTTGCTGTTACGGTGATTTCACCATTTGCTCCGTTACAAGATACCGATGTAGTTGCTATTATTCCATCCAACGTTGTAGGGAAAATATTTGTACAACCAAAATTATCCATTATTGTAACGGTATAACTATTTGCACCTAATCCGTTGAATTCATTATTATTTTGAAAATTCATTCCATCTATACTATATGATAATTCTAAAGGTGCAATTTCAAATATTTTTCCTGATGAAAAATCTGAAGTATAAACGTTATTATTATTGTCAATGGTAAGTCCTCTGAAACTTGGATCACCATAGCCGCCACTACCATCAGTTGTATTATCCATAATTTCTGTGATAGTTCCGTTTGGAGTTATTTGAAATACATTTCCTGAATCATATCCAACCGAATAAATATTATCAAGGTTATCCACTTCTATAGCTATAGGGTTATTGAAAGAATTTGTTCCATCACCCGAAGAGTTAATGATTTCTGTGATTACGCCACCTGACGTGATTTTGAATATATTATCAGAATCCTCACCTATAACATATAAGTTGTTTTGCGAATCTAACACTAATCGAGTTGGATTACTTAAACTATTAGAACCATCACCTGATGAGTTAATAATTTCTGTAATTACACCACTTAGTGTAATTTTAAATACATTATTAGAACCAAGACCAGAAACATAAACATTTCCTAAATTATCTACGACGACATCTTCTGCTCCATCCAAAATATTGCTACCATTACCTGATGCATTAATAATTTCTGTAATTACACCACTTGGTGTAATTTTAAATACATTATCAGAACTATAACCAGTTACATAAACATTACCCAGGTTATCTGTTGCAATACCATGAGGATTGAACAGGTTATTAGTAGCATCTCCAGTATTGTTAATAATTTGAGTAATATTTCCTGCAACATCAATCTTAAAAGCATTATCGGAGTCTTCACCTGTTACAAAAATATTATTATTCAAATCCTTAGCTAAATAATAAGATTCACTTAAAGCGTTCGTTCCATCTCCAGTACCTGTAATCAAAGTATCTATAGCACCAGATGGCGAAATTTTAAATACTTCGCCAGTATTTGTTTTACTGGCATAAATATTAGTACCATCTGAGAGCAATTTTTGAACGCTTTGAAATCCTGTTCTAAATGTTGAAATAGAATAGTTACTGGTTGATACTAATTCTAAAACTCCATCATTTCCACTACATGCTGCAGTGTTATTAAAGGTAATTGTTGGGACGAAACCATCCTCAATAGTGATAGATTTTGTTGTCGTATTTCCCGCATTATCTATTATATTAAGAGTAGATGTTCCCGCTAACAATCCTGTGATTGTAAAAGGGTTTGTATTATAGATAATACCATCAACCGTAAAAGGAAGCGTAGGGTTACCTAAGACAGTGATTTCAACACTGCCATCATTGCCACCAAAACAAGAAACATCTTGCTGCTGAGTAACGGTAGCAATTATGGCTCCTACACTATACGATGCTTCAAAGCCATCACGAGTAACACTTCCATCAGAAGTAAAGGTAATATACATCGAACCGCTTGTTGCTAATGCATCAGGAGGAATTGTTGTTCCATTATATTGACCAATTAAAGTACCATTGGCATCGACACCATCGTATATACTAACATAATCACAACAAGTCTCT
>JBGCFH010000029.1:0-7353 GCA_045106825.1 Saprospiraceae bacterium
GCAAAAATTATCAATAAACCATTTTTTCTACCAATTATTAGAAAATCTGCGTGAATCTGCGTGAATCTGCGTGAAAAAAGCATTTTGCGAAGCAAAATTTAGCAATTGTGATTTCTATTTTACGTTTCAGCGAAACGTGAAGGTTTACGATTATTTTCTCATAAATTCAGTAGCAATAATTTTCCCGACTTTCGCTGCACCTTCATTTGTATAATGTGTATAATCGTAATAATATCGACTATTTTTTGGCATTTCATTCGCTAAATCAATCAATTGAATCTGTTGATTGTTTGCTACTTGCCGAGTCACATCATTGTATAGTTCCAGAATCGCCCAACCAGTCGAACCATTAATATCTTGATATTCGATATTACTCAAATCCGTTCCTGTATTAATATCAATCGTATCACCAATGATTTGAGGTTGTGTAATTAATATCGGTTTGATTTGATTCTCTTTGCACGTTTTTACTAAACGTTCTAATCGTTTTTGATAATTCGTTAAAAATTCTGTTTTATGTTTTTCCAAGATTTCTTGTCGTTTGATAGCGTTCACTCCTACCCTTTTCAGTTTATCAAACTCAATATTAGAATGTACTAAACCTTTTTTGTAAGCAATGTAATAGCGATAAAAATTAAAGACTAAACCAATCGTTTCACTATAATTTGCCAATGATTTGAAAAATCCACCAACCGATTTAGTGTTGATTTTTTTCATTGCTAAACGGTCAAAACTCTCAAAATCTGCCGTTGCAACATCATTGATTCCAACTAAAAACAAGGCATAATCAGGTTTCAATTTTACGATATAATCTCGAACCAAAACGTCGTGTCCAAAAGTCGAATGTCCATCTAAACCAGCATTATTTATCCAAAAATCGGGAATGGTATTTTTTAATTGACGATTCATTTCCGCTTGCCAAGTTTTATCATCAGACAAATAATAACATTCGGTTGTACTTCCGCCAATTGTAATCATCGTTGTTGCTTTGTCCCAATCTTCGGGCGGTTCTTCTCCACGAAAACCTAACGAATTTTTAGTATGAAAAATGGTATCATCTAATTTTGGAATAAAATCATTTGCCATCATAAACTCTTGATTTGCCGCTAAAACGATTTCGCTACCTTTCACTCGAAAGTCAAACGGTTGAAAAATTCGTAAAATCAATTCTAACAAAACGAAAGCGATAACACAACCAATGAATATCGCCAAGAGATTTTTATATATTTTTTTTAATTTGTCCATAATTTGTCACTCGAAACCCTTTCACTTTACCGTTGCCGAAAGTTCTTTTTTTAATATTTCAATCTGATTATCTGTAAAGTAATTTCCCGAAATCCACAATTTTTCTAAAATCTTAAAATTATAAATCTCTTGAGGCAATTCCTTCAAATCATTATGCATCAAAGATAATTCTTTCAAGTTACGTAAATGTACGATGGAGTCGATATTTTTCAAATCACAATGTTCCATTGACAACACTCGAAGTGTTTTAGGAAAATTATTCAGCAGACTTTCGTCAATACTTATCCAATCCAAAATCAAGACTTGTAACTTTAATTTTCCTGGTTCGATTTCAAATTTAGTAATTGGATTGTCACTGAGATTTAGTTCGTTCAAATTTCTAAAATTTAAACTTAAAGTAAAGTTTGAAATTTCATTCGCATTTATATTTAAGTAACGTAATTTTGGAGAATTGATTAACATTTCTGGTGTAGTTTTCAAGTGATTATTATCTACTTTCAAAACCCTCAATATTGGTAAATCAATCGAAGCGTCTAATTTTTGAATTCTATTTTGACCAATATTGAGTACCAATAAATTTTCCAAACAATTAATACTCGAATCAATAGTTGTCAACCGATTATCACGCAGCCAAATCTCTTCCAACGACATATTCGAGTTTTTAAAAATCGTAAAATCTACTTCACGCAACTCATTTCCACTCAACTCTACAAAAATCAAATGCTTTAATGATTTCAAAACATCAGATAAATCTGTAATTCGATTATCGGATAATTTCAAGTTTGTTAAATTCGTAAATGCTTCTATTTCTTTAGGAATTTCAGTTAGATGCTGTTCCGACAAATCCAAATTGTACACACGATTCGGTTCTTTTAAGGCGACTTCCAAGTCATTAATCCAAACTTCTCTATTCGTATCAAATTGAGCATTAATAACGGTAGAAAAAATCAATACAAACACTATTACAAATAGATTTTTCATGGCTTTTTTTTGAATTATATAATATTTACAAAATACTATTTCAAATTCAAAACTTAAAAGCAAATTGACTGAAACGGGTTTTATTATAAATATATCAAGCTTTTGATTGTATCATTTCTTATTAGACTTTATTCTAAATAATTTCGTATAAAGCTGAATTATCTTTTATCGCTACTCTTTGTTAGCAAAATACTCATGTAGCAAGGCTACACTCCGTTTTTGCCGCCTCGATTAGCAATAAAATCTAAATTCCCATTTATTACGAAACCATTTTAGAATAAAGTCTATTAATCTTACACTTTTTTAAAAAACAACATACCAGCCTTTTTTTCGAGAAGCTGCACTTGTATATTTCACTTCATGCATCATTCTATCTTCTTGATCTAACAATTGAATTGTATCACCTTGATTAGAAAGTTGTAAAGCATTTTTGGGTAATTTTATCGTTTTAAATTCACCAGAAGCAATATGTTCTTCACCAAAATAATATGCTTTCTTTTTTGTATTTTTTAGTTGCCAATCTTTTAAAAAAATACGATTAGGCGAAGTATTAAACAATGAAATCGTTTCATTTCCAGCATCTTTTCCATCTGGATTTACCAAAGCTGCTACAATTTTAATCGTTCCTTCCGCTATCTTTTCTCGTTCTACCAGCTTTAATTTTGTAACCGTATTTGGGTCAACAATTACAGTGTTTTCGCCTCTTATTTCATTTAGTAATTCGTCATCGTCCAAAAGTTCCGAATAAGGCTTAGTCGGATCGGTATTCACATACCGTATAAAAGGATTATTAATACCTTTATACATATGAATCCATTGATTATATTTTACTTCCCAAAACGTTGGCAAATCAGATTTTGCCCAACGCACTAATTCATCGACATGATTACTAAACAAGCCTTTTATATCATAAATCAAACACATATATAAAATAGCACGAGCAACATCACCTTTTGTCTTTGCAGGAACAACCCATTCCGAATCATCATCAAAACCATAATCTGTAAACGTTGTGTTTAGAGTCGTTTTATATTGTGCCTTTACTTTATCACCATCAAAATCATACGGGAAAGTGCTTCTAACTGTGTTCAATGTTCGGTGACAAGGTGCAAAATTAAATGGATTTACAGTAGCACCTCTACGAACTGTATAATATCGTTTTTTAAGATATTTATTTAAAAAATCTTTAGGAATAATATGCTCAATACTGTGTATTTCTCTTTCTATCAAAGTTTCTACCGGAATGCCACCATAAAAGGAAAGTATCTCTTTATCATATTCTACTGTTCCTTTTTTTGTTGTTATTCTACCATTAAAAAAATCCCAAAAGTTTGTTTTTTTATCTGACACATCCCAATTTTCATAGTCTATTTTGCTTTTATAAATTCCGCCTGCTAATTTTATAAATTGTTCTTTATTCATTTTATATGAAATTATTTGTTGTATTTGAGTAACTATGCAGCATTCTGCGTTTAATCTTTAAATAAAAATGCTACTCACACAAATTTCGCAGATTTTCTATCTAAAAATATTTTTATAAGAAATTGGAAACTTTGGTAATGTGACAAATATACACTTTGGTACACATTTATAACATTATCAAAAACCTTGTGTGAATTTGCTAAAAAATCATTTTGCGAAGTAAAATTTCATAATTATAATTTTCGCTTTAGATTTTAAGTAAAACATGAATAAATGATTCTGAATGACGAATATAGTTATTTTAAGGGTAATCTTGTGCTGATGTGATAGAAACACCGATAGTTTTAAATAATCCACAACTTGAATTAAATAATAGAATTAGTATATTAGTGAAGAGTCAATAATAAACATTTCACTCATTAGAATTATTCTTAATCAAGAATATTTTTAATAATTAATAAGGATTCTATTGTTTAATTTGAAATCCCTTTCTAAATTTGCAGAAACTTTTATAAAATACATTCAAGATGAGCGAAACAAAAAAATCAAGAGCTAAATATTGGGTATATACTTTACTTTCTTTAGTTGGAACAATCGTACTATTATTGTTTGCAACAAGTTGGTTTTGGGTAGGCTTACCTTTCTTACTTACTTATTTAGTATTGGCTTTAGACGTAATGTAATCCGTTGATTACCAATAAAATAAAGCCTTCAATATATGAATCATATTGAAGGCTTCTTATTTATAGTTAATATTTTATGTTAAGATATAACATTCGTTAATTGTTGCTATCTCGGTTTTCCATTTACAAATTTTACAATGAATGCATCTTTATAACCTGCTGCTTGAATTTCTCTTAAAATTTCAACAGCTTCTGTTATTGTGTCCGCTTTTCCTGCAAAATAACGAAAACGACCATTTTCAGTTTCTAAAATTTCATATTCATTCATTGGCAGTTTTTTTGGAACAGCCACTTTAGTTGAAGATTGAAACTGTATTTTATAAATAGTTAAATCCCCAGATTTTTCGGTATTTTCCGTTTCTTTCTTGGCATTTGCTTTAAGTTTATTATGTACAACAAACGCATCAGTAAAACCTGCATTTTGAACAGTTGTCAAAATTGCACGAGCTTCATCCAAGTTATTGCCTGCAGGCAAATAATAACGAAATAAACCATTTACTTCCTGCACAATCACATTATCAAAAGGTAAACTTGCAGAATAAAGGCTTCGAGTTGTTTGTATTTGTACCAAATATTTATCTGTTGTACTATTTGGTGAAGTTTCCGTTGTTGTAGTTGTATTTTCTGTTGTAGTCGTTATTTTTTTCTTTGGAGGAGTACGATTTGAATTACCAGTTTTATCTGTTGATCCAGCTGGTAAAGTCGGTTTTTTATTAACCTTAGGTTTATTAATCAAAACTTCCTCTGATTCATAAATAATATAGTTATCGTTTTCTAACGGAACAATCAAAGAATCTTGATAACTGGCAAAAGTAGCATAAGGATTTTTAGTAGTAACTTGTCCAATTTTTAAATCCTCTAAAGTCACCTTTCGTTCTGTTCCTTCGTGTTTTCCCAAATGTTGACGCATACGAGTTCCAAAACTTATCATTTGCTGTTTCGCATATTTTGTAATCGTCAAATCAGCCGTATTTTCATTTTCAAATGCTGAAATTGGTAAAGCATAATATGTTCCCATTGAGTTTTTTTCATTCACACGATTGCGATAACGCCACACAGGAATATATTGACATTCACCAACCTTCGCTTTCTTCGTACCTTTCTTTTTTGTCAATTGAACCTCTACCATCAAACCACCGTCTGTATTATATTTTTGTTGATTAGAAATAAAATTTCCCATTGAAAAAACACATAAACCTTCTGTTGATTCACCTTTTTTATTCGTATAAGGAATTTTTTTGATTGGTTGAATAACATGAGGATGAGCTCCAATAACTAAATCTGCTCCCCATTCAAATATCTTTTTAGCTAAATTATACTGACTTGAACTTTCGTTTAATTGATATTCTGCTCCCCAATGCATAATCACAATAATCGCATCAGGTTGAAGTTTCTCTGCCATTTCAAGGTCTGCTTTTATAGTTGCTTCATCTATTTCATTCACGAGAGTCGGAGCAATAGTTGGCATTCCGTTCGTACCATAAGTATAGTTCAAAAAAGCTAATCGAAAATCATCTTTATACGCAATCAATGGATATAACATATCTCTTTCCCCTTGATTACGAAATGTCCCCGTATGATAATATCCTAAATTGTCCAATACATCTAAGGTGTGTGTCACACCATAAGCACCGTTGTCATTCGAGTGATTATTTGAAGTAACTAACATATCAAAACCTGCATTTTTCAAAGCATAAGCCAACGCATCAGGCGTTCTAAACATCGGATAACCAGTGTAAGTACCTTGGTCAGAAAGCGTGACTTCTAAGTTGCCAATCGCAAAATCCGCTTCTTCAATAATAGGTTTTACATACTTGAAGCAAGGATTGTAATCATAGCTTTTAGTTTCAGCATTATAGGCAGATTTGATTTGTGGTCCATGGCCCATAATATCGCCTACAAATAATAAATCTAAAGTTTGAGTGTCATCTTGAGCGTTAATTGAAATAGTCACGACAAGTGAAAGTATTAAGAAAATCGTTAGTTTTTTCATTTGTTACTGTTTTGTGATGTTAATCCTTAATTTTTTTTAATCGTATTATTTTTACAAATTACGGAAAATCGTAGATAAAGATGATGTTGTTATAAAAAAATAATTCAATTGTTGATTCTATTATGTCTAATTAATTAATTGGAGAATAATTATACCATAAAAAATCATTTTTGTAAATTTTATTTACAATCTCACGCATTTCTGAAGTCCAAACAATATTAGTCTCTACTTTTTTAGTGCTATTTTTTGTTTTTTTTAGATTTAATTTGAAGTTTTGCTCTAAATCTTGAATATCTTGTTGGTGTTCTAATTTGTAAATTTTATTAAATTTAGCGTTCCAATTTAATCTGTTGAACCCCAATAATGATGACCAAAACTGTGGATATAAATGTGGATCTTTATTATAAACACTTGGTAACTCTTTTATAAAATCTTCAAAAGTATAAGCCAATAATATCTCATGTACTTTTTGTAGTTCATCATTCTTCGTAATTCCTAAAATCGGATAAAAAAGTCTATGAATCGTTTGACCTCTTTTTACTGGTAAATTTTTTCGGAATTTATCTTTAAAACAAGATTCTAATCGTTTATAAGGATTCCTAACTAATAGATAATGTTCATGTTTTGGGATTATCTTAAAGGCTTCTCCGATTTTTCTAAAAAACAAAGGAAAACCTTTCAATTTTTTAAGATTTTCTTGTGCCTTTAAACTTGACCACATTACCTTAAAGCTTGTACTAATATATGCTTTTCTAATTGTGCTTTTAAAATGAGCCATATTTCTAAAAAGTCATTTGATACTTTATGTTAACCATTCGCAAAGCGTTCATTTTTCCAATTCGCAAAGCATATTCCTTATTCATAACATTGGTTACAATAAAATGAACGCGATGTCCTTTTGTAAACTCCAAACTTGCTCGAACATCAAAAACCCAGTCACCACCTAATTGTGATTCTCTAAACTCAACTGTTCCTGGTATAATTGGGCCGTTATTTAAAGTTTCCACCAATTCGCCCCATTCCCCTTTA
>JBGCFH010000290.1:0-2995 GCA_045106825.1 Saprospiraceae bacterium
TAAGGGAAGGGTTAGGGATGGGTTCAACACCCCAAACACGATAGTCGTTTTTAGTCAAAGCATTAACTTCTTGCTGAAAAGTATAATGCTCTTCAAACAAGTTGTCAATTACACTACAAATACGTTGTAGCCGTTGGAAATCCGTTTGTTTTATGGGTTCACAAAATTGCTTTTTCCATTTTTGAACGGCTTTCGTTTCGTTCGGAAAATCGCCTTTTAGTAATTTGATTTTGGCGGAAGCCACCATATTATAATCTGGCAATAAAAAATGGTAAATTTCGGTCGGTTTACGGTTGATTTTTCCATTTTCAAACTGCAACATTTTTGGTGCGTTTTCCCACCATTTTTTGGTTTTGAATTGTTGGGAAGATTTACTTTTTCGTTCGCCAATAAATGCCTTTTTATCATAAACTTTCAGCCAAGCACCAACGACAGCATTTCCGTTCGTGACTCGATAGCCAAAAAAGGGTACTTCCATATTTTCATGAATGACATTCAGCCACAACGCCAACTTTCCAAATTCGACGGCAGTCGGATTGAGGTCAACGCCATAAACATTATTCGTTGCAATATAGGCTTTGACTTTTTGGCGTTCGGTCACATAATCATTCGGATTGATTTGTCGCTTTTGTTCCGTTTGTTTGCGTTCCAAATAGGCTTCCGCCAATTGATGAATCACTTCCGCATGAAAGTTCGCTGCACCCATTGCTGGTTCTAAAATCTTAAAATCCAAAAGGTCGTCCGCTTTGAGTTCTGGACGTTCCAAAATTGGTTTGAGCGTATAATGTACCGTTGTTTCGGTCAATACTTTTGGTGTATAATACGAAGCCGATTTTTGTCTATCTCGTCCGCTTAGGCGATAGACAAACTGACCTTTCGGAATTTTGACTGGTTCACCAAGTTCATTTCGTAGAATTTCGTCTGGATGAAAATCATTTGCTCTATTCCAAGCGATTAAGAAAGTTCCTTCTTGCGGTTTGTTCTTTTTATGCACTTCCCAAAGTTCCGTTTCTGCAAAGAAACCACGGAAAGCTAACAAGTTTTCATAAACGCTGCCGAGTTGTTCTATACTCAAATTGGCGTAAGAAATCCGTTCTTTTCGTTTGCGTTTACCGTTCGTCACGGTCGTTAAACTCAACTCTTGAATAATATTTTGCCAAACGTGATTCCGAATTTCGATATGTTGCAAAATGGATAATTCCGATTGTTTAAAAATCGGGGAATCAATCCGCCGAATGGAAAAAGTTTTGCTTTCACCATTGGCATTAAAACCATTTTCTAATAAATCAAATAATCGCTGAAAGGAAGTGTGAAAGAAATAACCATCTCTTGTTCGCTGCGATTCTAAAGGCACAAGTTCCAAATCTCTCAATTTCTCCAAACTGTAACCATTGACATAATCCGTATCGTTCATTGGCAAAATCGACAAAGCAGGACGAGATTCGGCATAAAATAGAAATAGCAAACGATACGCCATCGTCAAGGCTTCGTCTCTCAAGGTTTGAGCGACTGATTTTTCTGTTGGATTGAAAGTCGGTAAGTTCGGATTTTTATCGTTTTCGTTCCAAAGTTCTTTCTTTTTCAGATACCAAATTGCCTCATTTGCGATTGCTTCTACTACGTGAATTACGCCTTCTTTCAATGTATCCGTAACACCTGCGGCAGCTTTGTAAGCTTCTTCACCCAAAGTTTCCATCAAAACCGCATCTGCATTTGGTGCTAAATGTGGTTTTCCAATCAAAGCAAATAGTAAAGACAAATAATTTCGTTGCGAAGAAAGTGCCGATTCTTCAAAGAGTTTTTCTAAATCAAATTGTAAATATGCTCCTTCAAACCAACGGTCTTTTTCCATCAGAAAAATTCGATTGCCTGCCAACATCAAAATAAATTGTGGACTTTGTCCATGCTTGAGTTGAAACAATTCAGAAATCGCTCGATTGATAATCGAAGGCGATAAGGAAACCCCATTTTCTTTAAAATTAAAGACTTTTCGCCATTGAGAATTGTGGTATTGTTGGTCAAACAAACCTTCTACGGTTTCTTCTTGACTGGTTTGTATCATGGCTTTCATTTCCATTACAAACAAGTGTGGTTGTTCGCCTCGATACAATTTATGTCGAACAGGAATGACTTGTTTTTTATTTTCATTAATTAAAAACAAGTCTTCATATTCCGTTTTTTCGCCTTCATATCCTAAAGCTTTTAGCAATTTGGTATGAAATTGATGTGTTTTTTCAATCTTATCTATCTCCGTTTTCGTTTTCAGAAAAGCGGTTTTATAATCAAAATACGGTTGTCGTAATGCTCTAACTTGAATATTAAAAGCTTTGATTTGTTCTGCCGTATAGTTCGCCTTATTCAAGACGTTTTTATGAAATTCCGCTCCAAAATAATTGGACGGAAAATAATCGTTTGTATTTTCTATGAAATTTAGCATTCTTTATTAATTGATAATGTATAATTGATAATTGATAATGTATAATTATCAATTATCAATTACTAACTATTCTTACTTGATTTGATTATTGCGGTTAAGAGTTTTAGTATTTCGACTATATTATTGTGAAGGGATAAATACTGTTCTTCGTTAATGTGATGTGATTGATAAAGTAATTCAATCCAATAATCAGTTTCATTAGCTTCTTTAAGCGAAATTGATAACTTATGTATAAAGTCTGCTTTACTTTCTGCGTGTTCACTCTCTCGAACATTTGCCCCTATCGAAGTTCCCGACCGAAGTAATTGCTTACTCATCACGAACTCTTTTTTCTCCTTTTTCAAATATGTTGTGCAATTCACAATTCTCAAAGCGAATGCAAAGGTTTTATCTTTAATGATATTTTTCCTCATCTTCAAAAAATTTAAGTCGTAACTTTATCCCCAATTATCAATTATCAATTATCAATTATCAATTATCAATTATCAATTATCAATTATCAATTATCAATTATCAATTATCAATTATCAATTATCAATTATCAATTATCAATTATCA
>JBGCFH010000291.1:0-4448 GCA_045106825.1 Saprospiraceae bacterium
CTTTATGATTCTATGTGGTTTACAGTAGCGGCTGCTTTAGCTGCCGTATGAGTTTGTGATATTTTCGGCAGCCCCGAGGACTCGGGGCCGTTACTTAGCATCAAAATATTCAAAACCACGTAAAATCATAAAGAACCAAAATATATAATATTTAAAATTCATAATGTTTGTCAGATTATTGTTAGAATAAAACAGCAAAATACAATGAATGTTCTAAAAAAATAAATCTTTGAATAATATCATGAGTTTGTCTAATAAGGTATCGAGCCTTTTTTAGTAATTTATAAAGTAATGAATTTACGATAAAATACATTTAATAATCTATCCTATACAACTTATTTTTTCAAAGCTTCAAGTATTCATATGTTAAAATAAATGTTTTTATTTTGGTCAAATATTTTATTTTTGTCTATTTTTTGAACAATTTATTTGTTTGTGTGTTATAATTGTAGTCTTTTGATGATAAAACAATCATTGTATCAAAACAATACTTCATCATTAATTATTTTTTTCCAACGTTTGTACTGCATATCAGATACCACGATATATTCCAAAATTCTCCTGCATATTTGTAGTGTAAACAAAAACAAACAACAAGATTAGTAACAACTATTAATTAATTAAGTCAATTTTATAATTGCACATAACAAAATTTATTAACATGCAAAACATATTAAAAATCATGAGAAACACAATCATTAGAAACAACAGAAATTTATTAAGTATTTTATTTTTAGGATTAATGACATTTGGAATCGGAAGTTGCGATTTAGTTGATGAGGCAACAAAAGTAGAATTTGATATGTCATTTATATCAAGTGTAGAAATACCAGCAAGTTCAGGATTAAATTTACCATTCAACTTATTTACACCAGATATCGAAACCGATTCGGAAGCAACATTTGGAGTGAATAATACAAAGAAGGAATTGGTAGAAAAAGTTAATCTTACATCAATGAACTTGACAATAACTTCTCCAAATGATCAACGTTTTGATTTCTTAGATGAAATTACAGTTTATATTAAAGCGGATGGTTTGGACGAAATTCAGATTGCTTATGCAGAGAATATTCCTGAGAATATTGGGAATGAGTTGGAGTTGACAGTGACAGGAAATAATCTAAAAGATTATATCATAGAAGATGAGTTTACATTAAGAGTAAACACAGTGGCAAATCAAACTATCAGCGAAGATATAGACATCAAAGTAGCTTCTGAATTTAACGTAATAGCGGATGTTTTGTAGAATTTAATTCTCATAGGTGCAGTGGTAATGGCAATAAAGCCATGAGTTTTGTTGCCATTTTTTTATCACTTTTACCTTAAATTATTCTACATCAAAGATATATAGACAAACACAACACACAAAAACACATCAATAAAATTAATCCATTATTATTTTTTAGAAACAAAAACAAAACGCAATGAAATCATTAAAATCAAAATTAATCATAGTTATAGTTTCTATAGGATTTATAGCCTTATCTACTTCTTGTAGCCAAAAAACAGGTTGTCCAGCAAAAAACTTTAAAGTTGAATTATTCAACTGACCAAAGAATAAATAGGTTATTTGTAGTAGAACTGACAATAATATAATTTGTTATTAATCAATTACTTAAAGTAATTTAGCTACTAACCAAAAAGTAATTTTTAGATACATTTTAGGATTTAAAAATAAACTTATCAAGTGTTTTATAATGCTTGGGGTTAGTTACTATTGCCTTGAAAAATATGACAGTATAAGTCTTAAAGGCTAAGAACATCAATCAAGGCTTTAGTGCTAATCAATAACAAAAGAATAACAAACAAACAAAACAATTATTAACTATAAGTCTGCTTGAACAATCACAGAAACTTCGGGACAGGCAAACGACACAAAACAAAAACAAACGATTATGAAAAAGCGAATGAATTTTTTAACGACTGCATTATTAGCAGTGATGATGATTTTCACATTTGTACAATGTGAAGAAGGTGTAATAGGTACAAATCCAGTAAACCCTTCAAACCCTTCAAATCCAAATGCAAAAACTGGTCAAACTAATTTTGAGATTACGGACGCACCGATTGACGACGCTTCGGTAGAAGGTGTTTTCGTAACTATCACAGAAATCAAAGTAGATGGCGAAACTTATGAAGGATTTAGTGGCAAACAAACTATCAATTTGACGAACTATCAAGAAGGAAATACTAAAGTCTTAGGAATGGGCGAATTAGAGGCTCAATCTTACAGCGAAATCACTTTAGTATTAGATTATGAAATAGATGCGATGGGAAATGCACCAGGTTGTTATGTCGCAACAATAGACGGAATGAAACATGATTTGGCGGCAGAAGGTCAAGCAACGGGAGAAATTGTAATCAAAAAATCTTACGAAGTTAAAGAAGATATGGAAAGTAATTTTGTATTAGATTTTGATGTACGTAAAGCGATTGCTTATGAAGAAGACGCTTCAACTATGTCTGATTTCAAATTTGTAACAGAAGCAGAATTAAATTCTTCTGTACGTTTTGTAGAAAAAGAAGAAACAGGTGAAGTAGAAGGTGAAATGAATGAAAGCCCTTTGGTAAACTCAGAGAAAGTAATCGTTTTTGCTTACGCAAAAGGGATGTATAATGCTGATACAGAAGTACGAGGTCAAGGCGAAAGTAATGTTACCTTTGCAAATGCTACAAGTAGTACGGTAGTAAATAGTGATGGAAGCTATAAGTTAGCATTTTTGGAAGAAGGAGATTATGAATTACACTTTATCGCATTTGAAGACAATGACAATGATGGCAAAATGGAAGCTAAAGGCGAATTACAATTAAATTTGTTATCATCATTAGGTCTTGATTTGAATAATATATCAGTGAGTTCTAACACATCAGTTTCATTAAATGTAATGATTACAGGTATCATTAACTTCTAATAGATTATTAAATTGTTGTATGATTAGTTTACCACAAATATTGTAAACTAATTATACAACAATTATTTAAAATCAAGGAAGATTAGTGTATTGTTTGTTCCACGAAAATTGGAACAGCTTTTATGAACATCTGTTTCGGCAGATGTTCCTTTCGTAAAAATAGTCATTACAATAAATGTTATTATAAAGGCTAATTTATATCAACCTTCCAAACAAAGCATCAATGTAAAATATTAAAACATTAAACACTGAGAATTATGAGAGTTGGTATTTCAATTTTAATAGTATTATTTCTAAACATTAATACTTTATTAGGACAAGTTTTTATTAATGAAATCAGTTACACAGATTTGAACTCAAACGATAGAGGTATCGAATTAGCTGGACCGGCAGGAACAGATGTAAATGGTTGGTACATGGAGTTTCGTGATGATAATAATGCAATCTATCATACCGAAACAATCAATGGACAACCGACAATAGATAATGAAAACTCATCAAATAGAGGTGGAATTTGGATTCCAATTTCAGGTTTACAGAATCAAAATGATAATACTGTTATATTATACGATAATAATAATAGTCCTCAAGATACAGTAAGTTATGGTAGTAATCCTTTTGCAGGTTATACAGGTATCACTACAGGTATTGGTGGACCTCTTGTAGTTCAATCTGTTCCTGGTACAACACCTCAAAACTTACAAAACGGAAATAACGATATATCATGGTGGGTTTTGCAACCAGCGACAAAAGGTGACTTGAATGGACCAAGTCAGTTACCTGTTAATTTGATTTCATTCGAGGCGATTATTACTAATAATATAGTTCAACTTTTATGGGCAACAGCTTCGGAAGAGAATAATAGTCACTTCAAAGTAGAACGAAGTACTGATGGAATCACCTATGAAATAATTGGAACAATAGAAGGAAATGGAACAACGATTGATGAACAAACCTACGATTTTGAAGATAATAATGCTTCAGAAGGTCGAAATTATTACCGATTAAAACAAGTAGATTATGATGGAAAATTTGAGTATTCAGGCGTAATCACCGTTGATTTTTCTCAAAAAATCTCGGTAACTATCGCTCCAAATCCAATCACAAAAAATAGTAAACTAAATATTCAATTGACACAATATGAAAATGTGAATTTTGTAATATTTGATATGACAGGAAAAATTGTAAAAACATACTTCGATATAAACGAAACTGGTATTTATATAAATGATTTAGACAACGGAATGTATATTTATCAAATTCGACAACAAGAACGTATCCTTAAAACGGATAAACTAATCATAATTGATTAAAAGAAATTAAAGATCGGGTTTTGTTTTGCAATGTTTTGGCACTTATCAATCAATTTTGATAAGTGCCTTTTTATGTTTAGAAGTAACTATTCAGCATATGATAATATTCTACGTTTAATCGGGTTAAAAACCAGATTCTTTAGATATAGAAGTGTAAAGAGACACTCGAATTTTTCTTGATAGTGTAACATCTATAAAATCGGGTTTTTAACCCGATTAAACG
>JBGCFH010000292.1:0-45973 GCA_045106825.1 Saprospiraceae bacterium
TGATTCTTGATTTTAATGAAATTTCCGTCGAGATTTATAATTAAAAAACGACTATAGTTTCAGATACCTTTTGCAAACATGAACCTTCGTAACTAATTGACTATTAACTAAGTAACTAATCACTGAAAACTACAAATTAAAAAGAGAATAATATGGAGTCGTTACATATTTTTCATAGTTTTATATTAAATAATTAAAAATCTAACAAAAAGCAATATGAAAAAAATTAGTATGTCAAAATGGTTCAGTCTATTGTTAATAGCAGTTTTTGTAATCTCTTGTGAAAGTGATAAAAAGGAAAATGAACCCAAATCAGATAACGAAAAACAAACACAACAAGCGGAGGAAACAACACCATTGGAAGTCGTGTCAGAAACAAAAGACTTTAAAAATGATGATGTTGTATATACTTGGGTCGATAATTTGAATATTCGAGATGCAGCAAACACAAAAGGAAAAGTTGTCACAAAAGTTTCGGATAAACAACCTTTAGTATTCACAGGAGAGCGTTCTGATAAAGCGGAGACTATTGTATTACGTGGTGTTGCGTATTATGAACCTTGGCTAAAAATAAAAGTAGATGAAAACAATGAAGGCTGGGTTTTTGGAGGTGCTGTAAAGCGTGAAGGTGAAGAAAAAGGGAATACTGAAATGACGGCTAAAAAATTCAATTTTGAAAATTTTGGACAATTTGATTTATCTTCTTGGAAACTGGTTTCTACCAAAGATACTGGCGGTGAAGAAGTAGATGCAACAACTAAAACTTACACAAAAGGTGGAGAAACGCTAACAATCGAAGAAAGCAGTATGGGTGAGTTTTATTATGGTTACAATTATGTATGGTCAAAAAACCGAAAAACAGTGAAAGAACGTAATTTCTCCTTTGGTGCAGGTGGAGATATAGATGATTTCGTTGTGATAGAAACGGTAAAAGATTATACGACATCTAAACAATATGAAAGACAACAGGCAATTAATAAACATTTTTATAGTTTGAATGCAAAACCAACAATGGCACGAGGAAAGTGGAGAACTACAAAATTAAGGGAGTCTGCTAAAAAAAACATTCTCGAATTACTTGATTATTCCAAAATGCCAAAAGTATCAGGGTTAGATGATGGTTGTAGCTGTTCGTTCCGTACAGATTCTGATGATTATCAAACAGTCATTCTTACAGGTACTTATGAAGATGCACCAAAAGCAGTTGCCGTTATTCAAATCAAGGGTAAGGTTATTGTTTTGAAAAGTAAAAAAGTGACAAGTCCTGATTCTAAAGAAGGTAATCATCACTGGCATTATTATAATGATGTATATGATTTAAGAATCTCGGCGGACAAAACTGGTACGGATGATGGCGGAGGATCACAATATGCAGGAACAATGAAGTTGATGCAAAGCGGCAAAGAAGTGACACAAATCAATATTTTTGGCGGTTGTGGTTGTTAAAATTTTGTAATGTGTTTTTAAAAAAAAGCCATATCATTCAAACTTATGAAATGATGTGGCTTTTGTATATTTTCATCAACTCTAATAAACACTTACATCAAAACTCGGAATCCCCGAATTTTCCCTTGATTGACCTCGAACACGACCTTCGATATTTTCAACCATTGCTGTATCATAATAGCTATCAATCAAGGTTTCTAAATCCACATTCGGTTTAAAAATTGTCTTATCAAAAGGTTTATCATAAGCCATCGGTTGCTCATCTTCTACTCTTTTTTGAATTTTCGTTTTTGTAGTTGATGGAATTTCTACGTATTGAATTACAGGCTTTTCTACGATTTTTTCAATTTGTTTTTCGACTACAATTGTATCAATTACAGTTACAATTTTTTCTTCGATTTTAATTTGAGGTTCGGCCTCAACAATCGTTTGACTTTCAAACGGTCGCAACCACCAAACAGCACTAATTAGCAACAACAAACTCGCTGCAACTTGCCACAACGGAATGCCTTTGTTTATCGCTACCACAATCGGCGGACGATGTTTGGCACGAAAAGCTTGTGTCAAATTGGCTTTGACTTGTGGCGAGGCTTTTAGATTTTCCTTTTTTAATTCCGTTTTGACTTTCGTCAATATTTGTGCTTCTTTCATATTCCTTTTTTTTCAAAGGGCGTTGCCCATTGTTATTGTTTCGATGGGTTTTACCCATTTCTATTGTTTCAATGGGTTTTACCCATTGCTATTGTTCTAACTCCGTTGGAGTTTTTTTAAGTTGGAAACTGCGGATTGTATTTTTTTTGTGGCGTGATATAATCGTGATTTTACTGTTCCTTCGGGGCAATTCACGATTTTGCTGATTTCTTTGACGGACAATTCTTGTTTGTATCGCAATAAAAAACAGGCTTTGTGATGTTCTTCGAGTATTTCTATTGCTTCATTTATTTTATTGATAAATAGTTCATTATCAAGTTTTTGAATGTTGTATTCTGTTATTTCTTCCTGTAATATCGAAAAACCATTGTAGGCTTTTTGACGATTTGTATTTTTTCGGTATTCATTTTTACATAAGTTATTCGCCACCGTAAAAACCCAAGTTGAAAAGCGTTTTGAAGTGTTAAATAAGTGCGGTTTTTCAATAATTTTTAAAAATACTTCTTGCGTAAAATCGTTTGCTTTTTCGTCATTTTGCCACAACATTTTATAAAAATATCCATACAGTTTGTCTGCATAACGAGCGTATAACTCATCAAAAGCGGCTTCTTTTCCTCTTTTGATGAATTGCATTAATTCTTCGTCCGAATAATTTTTATAATTCTTTCTAAACATATTTAAACGGTTGACGTTCGTTCGTTCTTCGCTTTACGATTTTGAAAAATATTATTCTTGTATTAATTTTTTCACTTGTTCTATCTGTAAATCTTTGTTTTCCAATATTGCTTTTATCGTTGTTTGGACTTCGTAATCTGGTTTTACGCCTTGTTTTATATTCGGTGTATTTTGTAATACAAATTGTCTTGATGGAATTGTAAATTGAACTTTTGAGTTGGGTAATTCTAATAAATTATTTGGTCCGCCAGAATTTATAAAAGCACTTCCGCCAGTCATTGTTCCGATGATTTTTCCTCTGTTTTCTTGCTGAAACGCATTGGCAACAATCGCTGAACAAGAATAACTTCCGCCATCAACTAATAAAAATACCTTACCTTTAAACGCACTCTTTTTAGGTTTGACAACCGTAGGAATTTTACCACCAATTTGTTTAAAACTTCTCGTTTTTGTCGTTTCATCGTATTGTATTTTTTGATACAATGCTGTTGTTTGAAATGGTTCTCGTAAAATATGTTGTAATAAATAAACACCATTTCCGACTTCGCCACCTTGATTTCCTCGCAAGTCGATGACCAAATTTTCAACATTTTGTCGTTCAATTTCTTTAAAAGCATTTTTAATTTCCTCTTTAAATTTTTGCTGATAATATGTTTTTAAACCTTTGTTTTCAAACGATTGAATTTTTAGAATAGCATAGTTTTCTGTCTGATGATTCCATGTCGAAATACCAGGATTTGTGATAGAACCTTCAAACGATTCGGGATAATAGATTTTCTTTCTTTCTTTTCGTTTGCTTCGAGTCAAACCACTGATTTTGATGGTTTCCAGACTATCATTTTCCGTAAGGAAATCAATCGTAAATTCGTCCTGAAAACCATAGAAAAAACTATAATACGCAGGAAAAAATTCATAAAATAAAAAATTCGGATACACCATATTATCGCCATCTCTCGAAAGATTTTGCGTAATTGTTTGATGAATTTCCTGTACTGAAACACCATTTATAGTTGAAATTTCTGAACCATTTGGGAGGTTTCGTTGAACATTCAAACCTTGTAAATTCCGCAAAACATAGAGTTTTTCATCATTCCAAAAAACATCTAACGGAAAAAGCAAACTCGAATTATAAAACATTTCCAAACGTTTTTTTGTCGGATAAACATAAGAATGACCATCTTTTATAATCTGTGAAACGGATGAAATTATTTTGTGAACTTCCGTTTCTGTCATTTTTTGAGGTAATGAAAGAGCGAGTTTTTCAAAGAAAGCATCGACTTCGTTTTCCGTAGAATAGGTATATAAACTTGGATGATTTTCAATTAATTCCTGTTTCAAAAACGCCAAATCTTCCACAATCTCTGCTTTCGTAAACATCAAAGATTGAGCAAAACTCAACTGAATTATTAATACAAAAAATATGGTGAAAATAGATTTCAACTGCTTCATGGTTTGTAGATAAAAAACTTAGTAACTATTTGGCATCTATAACATTGTGCGTTTAATCGGATTAAAAATCCGATTCTTTAGATGACTTATTTTTAAAGAAAATCTTGGAAGATTTGAATTTTGTACTTTTAGATACGAATTAATGATTTTTACTAATTTCTTAAACTAAACAACATCTAAAAAATCGGGATTTTATCCCGATTAAACGCACGATGCTGAATAGTTACAAAAACTTACTCTTCAACAACTTCCATAAAAATCCGCGCACCAATTGACGGACTTGGTGAAGTATAATTTTGTTTAGAAGTTACTTCGCTATTTTCAGGTTTATCGTTCCAACTTCCACCTTTTGCAACGCCTTTTGTTGCAATCATTTCTGCAACATTGCCACACATATTATATAGACCAAAATCATTTGGAAAGTAAGAACTCGCATAAACTGTAAAAAATCCACCATCATTTGCTGGATGACCTTTGTCGTCACAATCTTTACAAGGTTCGCCATTATTCACATTGCTATTAAATAAATAACAACCTTCTCCATTTCTATAATAATATCCGCCCCAAGGATATTTTGCTAAGTTGTGTCCGCCTTGTGCTGCCAATTCCCATTCGGCTTCTGTTGGTAAACGGAAAAGAACTTTTTTGAATTTTTTCTTCTTGTAATTCGATTGATTGTAGGCTTCGGTTAACCATTTGCAATACTCAACAGCGGCTTCATGACTGATATTCTGAACTGGCATCAATTCTTCGTCTGGATGTCCATGTTTGAAAATAACATCATCAGATAAATCTTGATGAATTTCATTTAACAAAGATTTCCATTCTGTTTTTTCGGATTTGCAAATCGCCAAAGTTTCAAAATCTTTGTTTTTAACCAAACTCATTAAGAATGTTTCATAATCTGCATTCGTAAGTTCGGTTTCAGCAGCCCAAAGATTTGAGCTGCTTTTGATAAATAAATACTTTTTTTGGAGTTCTTTCAAGTCTAAATCTGGATAATTGTGTGGACGAGCATCGTTTTGACCAAAGTAGTTTTTGACATCATTTAAGCGATTTGCATCTTTTCCGATTTTAGTCACGGTTTCTTTGATTCGCATCGCTTTTCCCGTTTCGCCACTTTCTTGATAATGTTTGTACAGCAATAAATAACTTTCCAAATACATCATATTCATATAGTTCATCGAACCTTGACTAATGTCATGAACCAAGTTGATTTTTAGATAATCGGTTATAAAATTATGCTCAATATTATTTTTAACAATCGCCAAATTATCTATATTTTTTTTGCAATACAAAGAAGCCAAACCAGTTACATACAAGTCTTTCTTGAATGCTTTTTTGATATCTGGATGCATAGAATTTGCTAAATAAACTGGACGTTTTGAGTTATCAAATAAGTGATTAATTAAGGCAACTTGATATTCATCATACGCTTTAAAATCGTCTAATTTTTTAGAAAACTTCGGTAAACCTAAATCTGAAAATATCTTATTTTGATAATCTTCGACTTGTAATAAATGAATATTGACGACTTTCACGCCTCGCTGTACACCTTGAACGTGTTGCAAAACCCAAGGATAATACGTGTCATTATCTCCATGTGTCAACAAGATTCCATCAGATTCAACCGACATCAATAGATTATAAGACCAAGACAAAACGATATTAGACATCATTCCTGATTCATACCATTTTTGAGCAAATTCTTGAGCTTTTGCAGCGTTTCCGTTGACTTCATAATAAGACACAAAACTATGATAGGTTTCATAACGATTTGGGTCGATTTCGTAAGCTGCTTGTAAGTTTTCAAAATAACTTTCAGCCCAAGTATATTGCCAACAATTCACGAAATGACTTGTAAAAGTATTCGGAATTGCTTTTTCAATATCACTAACTATTTTTTCTAAATCGTTGCTTTTCTTACCGATAATATTCGAGTAACGAGCGGCTACAAAGTAATTATACCAAGCATCTTCATTCGTTTTATCTTTTTCAACTTCAGCTTTCCACAACTCATATTGTTCTATATAATATTCACCAGATTTTTGAATTTCGGTGATTCGATAGATTTTTTCAGGTTTTGGATTTGTTTCTGCAAATACAGCGTTTGCAAAGAATAAAGATAATATTAGTATTGATATATTTTTCATTTTTTGAATTTGCTTTTATTATAAATAATAACTCATCGACAAGTAAATATGTGTAATTACAAATCCAAATACACGGTAAGTTTAGAAGCGTTCAAATAAAAATGATTTTTTTTAAAAAAGGTCTTTAAAATAGGAGAGTCATCCTCGAAATATCGGGGATGACTCAGGACAAAAAAATTAAATAATCAATTTTTTTAGTGATTTATACTAAATAATCGGTCTTTTTTCCTAAAGATTTTGATGCTCTTGATAAATGCTTTGCGGTAGCTGCATAAGATAAATTCATTACGATTGCTATTTCTGCGATATCCATATTTTCGTAATAGCGAAGAAAGAGTGCTTCTCGTTGTTGAGGAGAAAGAGTATTAATCAATTTCATCACGATTTCTTTTTTATGTTTCGTAATTTCTTGTTGAATGATGTCTTGCTCAACAGAAGTCATTGGAGCTTTGTTTTCTAATGAGAATTGATTAGTATGTTTATGACGGCATTTATTTTTGCGGATAAAATCTAAGGTGAAGTTTCGTAAAATACCAATTAATAATACTTTTATAGTTGTTTTGGGCGTGATTCGTTGGCGTTTTCGCCAAAGATGTACAAAAAAATCTTGTAAGCAATCTTCTGTAATTGTACGATTTTTTAAAATTCCGTAACAATAATTAAATAAATCATTGTAATAAGTGGAATATATAGTTTGAAATGCTCTTTCTTCTCCTAACTGAAAAGCATTCCAAATATCATTGGTTACTGTATTTGTATTTTGCATAGTCAATAATTTGGTTGAAGCACAATAGCTCTGTGTCTTTAGTACACTTTGATGGCTTTGTGTCAAAAATACACTTTAATGCTAAAAAAATCAAATTTTGTTTTGTTAAAACTTTGAAATATTACTAAAATTCTAAAATTCTTATTTTGATATGATACTTTTCCAAGATCAATTAAATAGGCCAATTCATATTAATTTTCCTCCAAAACGGATTATCTCAACTGTTCCTTCTCAGACAGAATTATTGTATGATTTGGGGTTAAGAGATGAAGTGATTGGTATTACTAAATTTTGTATTCATCCGGAAAAATGGTTTCGAACGAAACAAAGAATCGGAGGAACAAAGCAATTAAAATTAGAACTCATTGAATCATTAGAACCTGATTTGATTATTGCTAATAAAGAAGAAAACGATAAAGAGCAAATTGAATATTTAGCTGCTAAATTTCCTGTTTGGTTGAGTGATATTACGACTTTTGATTCAGCGATGGCAATGATTCAACAGGTTGGAAATTTGATTCATAAACCGATAGAAGCAGATAATTTAGTAGCAGAAATACAGCGACAAAAAAGTAAATATAATAAACCTACAAGGCTTCAAAAAGTCGCTTACTTTATTTGGCGAAAGCCATATATGATAGCTGCAAATAATACGTATATCAATGAAATGTTGAGACTTTACGGAGCTATCAATGTGTTTGAACACTTGAAGCGTTATCCAGAAATTGATTTGAATGATTTGAAATTAATGGAGATTGATGTGATATTTTTATCTTCTGAGCCTTATCCTTTTAAAGATAAACATTTGGAAGAATTTAAAACAGTTTGTCCGAAGGCTTCGATTGTTTTAGTTGATGGTGAGTTGTTTTCTTGGTATGGAAGTCGAATGCTAAAGGCTTTTCCTTATTTTGAGCAATTGAGTAACAAAACGCTTTAATGTTTAATACAGCGATTTTCTAAAAAAATACGTTACTTTGAAAGAACGAATCAAACCAAATACCATGAAATACCCAGTACTTATGTGGCTTTTTGTTAGCCTTTCAATTATTGCTTCCGCACAAAATTATGTCAAACACGAAGTTGTCGTGATGTTACAATCTAATACAACGTGGACAGATTTTGAGAAACAGTTGCCTGATGTAAATATTATAAATTCGTCTCAACGAAAAAATAGTAACAAAATTGAAATCAAAGAAATTGTTTCAGAACGAATGAAAATTGCTTTAATGCAATTACCAAAAGATTTTGATGAAAAAGAAACGATACATCAACTTAATCAATTAAGTACCGTCAAATATTCACAACTTAACTATTTTGCTGAATATCGTCAAAACCCGAACGATGAACAGTATAATAAACAATGGTATTTAAGAAGAATCAATGCTTCGAGTGCATGGAATACGACAACTGGTGGTACGACTATTAATGGTGATACAATTGCTATTTTTGTGATTGATGAAGGATTCGATGTGAACCATGAAGATTTAGTGGATAATATTTGGATAAATTATGCTGAAATTCCGAATAATGGTATAGATGAAGATGGAAATGGTTATATCGATGATTTTCAAGGCTGGAATTTATCTAATAATTCAGAAACACATCTTCCTGTCGAACATGGAACAAGAGTCGCAGGTATTATAGGTGCATCAGGTAATAATCAAATCGGTGTAACTGGAATTAACTGGAATGTCAAAATTATCCCTTTTTCCATTGCTTTAAATGACTTGACCGATGCTAATATTTTGCAAGGTTATGACTATGCATTGGATTTGAGAGTGCGTTATAATCAGTCAAATGGTACTGATGGTGCTTTTATTGTTGCTACTAATTTTTCGGGAGGTTTTACTAATACATTTCCTGAGGATTTACCAATCTTTTGTGAGATATACGATGTGCTTGGTGAAGCAGGTATATTGAATGTTACTGCTGTGCCTAATGGTGTCAATTATGATTTGCAGACAAATGGTGATATTCCTACCTTATGCCCGAGTTCCTATCTCATTACTGTTACGGGGATAGATAGCTCTGATATTCGTACTGGTTCTTTTGGTAATTATTCAGTAGATTTAGCTGCACCAGCACAAGGTATTTTTACGACTGAACCAATTGATCATTATGGTGATTTTAAGTCAGGGACTTCTTTTGCTACACCGCAAGTAACTGGAGCAGTAGCTTTGTTGTATAGTCTTGATAATGAACTATTTGGACAGGCAATGGTAAATGAACCTTTGAGAACAACTCGACTGGTCAGAGATGCTATTTTGAATGGTGTTGAAAAGTTAGATACTTTAACTCAATGGACGTACACGGGCGGAATACTTAATTTAGAGGGTGCTTTAAATATTTTGAGTGAGTATTACGAAGGCTGGAATGAACGTTTTGAATTGGTTAAAGTTTATCCAAATCCTGTAGATAATATTTTGACAGTAATCTATCAATCACCTAATGTTGATACATTTGATTTGCTATTGTTTAGTTCGGTTGGACAAAGATTATTGACAAGGAAAGTAGAGGCGGTCGAATGGGGTTTTAGAAGTATCGAAGTAGATATGTCAGCGTATCATGCTGGTGTTTATTTTCTTATATTAAAAAATGGAGAGAAAACAGAAATCACAAAAATTGTTGTATATTAGTGTCCTTATCCGAAAGAACTCTCACCATAAATATCAAGGTTTTACAGAAACTCGTAAAAAATGTAATAGAATTTGGTATAAATCATTCTAAATCAAATAATAGTTTTGTTTTATTTTGATAGACTTTTAAATTTGTTTCACTAATTTTATGTTACTTTTCTAATATTGAGGTCTTTTGTCAAGAAATCATCTAATAGAATTTGCTTATACTTTTATTACATAAATTGTTTTTTTTAAAAAAACTTTCTTCCTATGCGAAATTATTTACAACTAATTAAAGCCCTGTCACTTGCAGCATTAATGCTCTTTAGTTTTGGCAAGGCAAATGCCTCTCACTTTATGGGAGGAGATATTACTTACGTATGTATTGGTCCAAATCAATACTCAATTGTAGCAAAGTTATTACGTGATTGTACTGGTATTTCTTTAAGTAATACTATTACTATAGATATTACTTCTGTAAACTGTGGTAATCAAACAGTTCAGTTATCCAACTTAAATGGAGCAACAAACTCTTATGTTGCACCACTTTGTGATCAAGGATTAGATGTTTGTGTTACTGGTGCTAATACCGGTATTGGAGTTGAGCAATATTTTTATCGTGGTATTGTTACTTTACCAAGTTGTGCAAATGGCAACGACTTTGAGTTGAGTTGGTCTACGTGTTGTCGTAATGGTATTATTACAACAGGTGCAGCGAATCAAGGTAATTATTTGTATGCTACATTAGATAATACCTTAGCAGAGTGTAATAGTTCGCCAGCTTTTAACTTTGATCCAACACTTTATTTTTGTTTGGGACAAGAAAACAACTTTAACCAAGGTGTGACAGATATTGATGGTGATGAGTTACAATTTAGTTTTACAGATTGTTTGGATGATGCAACAAACTCGTATCTAAATCCTGTACCTGTACCTTATGATGCAGGTTTTAGTGCAACGAATCCACTTACAAATAGTAGTATTTCTATTGATGCTAATACAGGACAAATTAGTATTACACCAACTGCTTTACAAGTAGGAGTAATATGTGTATTAGTAGAGGAGTTTCGTTCAGGTGTCAAAATCGGAGAAACAATTCGAGATTTACAAGTAGCGGTAATAGACTGTGGTACAAATGATTTGCCCATAATCTCTGGTTTTGATGGTACGGCTTCAAGCACAGGTGTGACAGGAGATTATTCGTATACAGGTTGTGTTGGAGAAGAAATAGAGTTCACATTAGAATCCTATGATGCACAAGCTATTCCTTCTATTGCAAGTCAAGAGGTTAATATGAGTTGGGGAATTGGTATTTCAAAGGCAAGTTTCATTATTGATGATACGACAAGTACACTACCTTCGGCGACTTTCCGTTGGGTGCCTACTGCTGCTGATGTTGGTACTAATTTCTTTACGGTACAAATAGCAGATGATGCTTGTCCTATCAATGGGATTAGCGTATTCACTTATAAAATAGAGGTACAAGCCAGTGGTTTGAGTTATTCTCCAAATACTACTACTGATACAATACTCTGTGAAATAGATCCCGCAACAGGAGATACTAACTCTTTTGTGCTTGATGTTAATCAAGGAAACTTTGGACCAGGTTTTCAGTTTTTCTGGACTACAAATACTTCAGATACTGTCCTAAGTTGTTATAATTGTGTTGATCCTGTATTTACACCTGTACTTGGTGTAGCTTCTCCAAATAGTATTATAACGTATCAAATTTATATGTTATATCAAAACCTTGGAGGAACAAATACAAATTGTGTTATTCGAGATACCTTTACGATTCAAGTAAGGAATTGTGTTAATACGACCTCAATTGATGAATTGATACAAGATGTGACTATTGCACCGAATCCATTCACAACCAATGCGATACTGAGTTATAATCTAAATCAACGGTCGGATGTGACGATTGAAGTATTCAACTTAGTTGGTCAAAAAGTGGGAACTTTAGCCAATGAAAAACAGCCTTCGGGAGAACATCAAATACAATTAGGCGATGCGATAAATCAAACTAAAGGAGTTTATTTTGTTCGATTAGCTATTGATGGCGAAGTCCTAACTAAGAAAGTAATTGTTCAGTAAGCTATTTTTTTTAAAACGATAACTTACGTTAAATAAAAAACGGTCATTTCATTAAGTTGAAATGACCATTTTTATTTTAGGACGACACAGAAACAAGTGAAATGATTTTACTATTTGGTTGGAAATATTGAGAAATTCATTCAAATAATGTTTGTTACTGTTTACTTATAAAATGTTTTTTATTAAAACTGTAACTTTACGAAATATATTAAAAATTAACACTTTTGAAAGTAACCATACGACAATAAAAAATGACGTTACAAGATAGAATTGAGACTTTAGTGGCTTTGGGCGAACGCTTACAATCTGAAACAGAAACGGTGAATACTGCCAAACAATTGGCTTACATTCGTAATAAATGGTTTACCATCGAAAATTCGCAAAAAGCGATTAATCATATTGTAGATAAGTATTTAAAAAAAGACCTCCTAAATAATTGGGCAAAAGCTTATAATATTGAAAATCAATCGCCTAAAACGATTGCTTTAATAATGTTAGGAAATATTCCGTTGGAAGGTTTCCATGATTTTATAGCTGTATTTTTGGCTGGTCATAAAGCGAAAATTAAACTTTCAGAAAAAGATACGGTTTTGATGCAGTTAATTTTTACTTTATTGGAAAACATCAATCCAGAGTTTAAAAATTATATTGAAATTGTGGATAGATTAAGAGACTTTGATGCTGTGATTGCGACGGATTCAAATAATACGACACCATATTTTAAGACTTATTTTGGTAGATATCCGAATATTATTCGTAAAAATACAACATCAGTTGCTGTGCTAAATGGTGGCGAAATACGAGAAGATTTATTAGCATTAGGTCAAGATATATTTCAATATTTTGGCTTAGGTTCTCGCAATATATCGAAACTGTATTTGCCGAAAGGCTATGATTTTAATGCAATGATGGACGCTTTTCATTCTTTCAATGAAGTTGTTCTACATAATAAATACAAAAATAATTATGATTACAGTTATACGTTATTGACGATGAATAAAATTCCTACCGTTTTTGGGACATGTGTTTTATTGAGTGAAAATGAGAGTTTGCAATCTCGTATTTCTCAGGTGCATTATAGTTTTTATGAGGATGAAAATGACTTGAAAAAGATGTTGGAAAATCATCAATCTAATATTCAATGTATTGTGTCGAAAAATCCTATTGTTGGTTTCTCAAATATCCAATTTGGGCGAACGCAAATGCCTTTGTTAACAGATTATATTGATAATGTTGATACAATGGCGTTTTTGACAAATTTATAAATGACGTAATGAAAAATTAATAAAAATAAAAATAAAAATATGAAAAAAATACTTACGATGGTTGTCGTTACCATTTCAATTTTAGCGACGAGTTGTATTTCAATTATTGAAGAATTGACATTAAACAAAGATGGTTCTGGAACATATGCTTATACGATTGATATGACGGCATTGATGGAATCTGGTGCATTGGGACAAGCACGTCAAATGTCGGATGAGATGCCCGAAGATGCTTTAGAAATTGATACAATCATGGGTGCTTATAGTATGCTGAAAGAACAAGGGTCGCTTGATGATATGGATAAACCTGAGTTTTGGAAAAAGGTAAAACTGGTTTCTAAAATCAGCGAAAGCAAAAAAGTTGGTGAGATTAGCTTTATTCTTGACTTTGACGAGATGAGCGAAGTGGATTATTTTACCAAAAATCTAAGCAAGTTGTTAGAAAGTGATGAAACGGCTGGTATGTTATCTTCTATGGGTTTGACGGGTTCTATGACTTCTAATCCTTTTAGTTATAAGAAAGGTTGGTTTAGTCGTACCGTGAGTCGTAAAAAGCAAGAAAACAATGGCGACATGGCAGGAATGCTTGAAGAAGAAGGTGGCGAAATGGTCAAGATGATGTTATCTGGTGCAGAATATATCACGATTTATAACTTGCCTGGTAAAGTAAAAAGTGTCAGTAATGATGAGGCAAATATTTCTAAAGATGGTAAAACTGTTACGATTAAAGCTGGTTTATTAGATCAAATGGAAGGCGAAGCGGATTTAGCGACTTCTATTAAATTTAAGAAAAATTAATTTTTTTAGTTAGAAGGCATTTTCATAAATGCCTTCTAACTTTTATACCATTTAAGGCTTCATTACAGTAATTTTTTCATTCCAAACACCCAAATCGGTTTTAATATGAAGAATATAAAAACCGTTGTTTAAGTTGCTAATATTCAATTGATTACGATTATTCCAACTGTATTCTGATAATACTTTCCGACCTGTCATATCAAATACTTCTACACTTTCTATTTTTATGGCTTTCGCTTGTCCCGAAACCTCGGTGGCCAAAACAGTCAAGTAATCCGTTGCTGGATTTGGATAGACTTGTAAATGATTCGATAAGTTTACACTTTGTGTATTGTTAGCAATATCTGATATTGTTACTAAATCTATATCACGATCTTCACCTTGTAAATCTACGGTCATGCCATTATTATCAATCGCAAGAACATTGGTAATACCGAAAGTAAAAATAGAATCTCCGCCACGAATAATATCATCTTGAATCGTAAAACACATTAAACCAACTTGTCCATTTCCACTCATAGGATTTCCATCAATACGAGTGACGGCAACTTCTGCCAGTTGATTATTATAAAAATCTTTACTAATCGAAATCATATCCGTATTATTTATTCCTAACCATGAAGGATGAAAACGAACCTTCACTGAATTATCATCGACCAAAGTTGTGTTGTAGTTAATGGTAAATGCTAAACCGTAGACATTAGAAACTGGCTGCGAAACTGTTCCTAACATAATCGGAATGTAAGCAAGGGAATCATCGACGATTGTCATTGAATCAGTTTCTAAATAAAGTGGAGAACCGTTTCTACCACCATTTTTATTATAACTCAAACTCCAATTTTGAACGATTGCCATTGTATCATTCGCATCAATCATTCCGTCACCATTTGTATCAGCGTGTTTTGCATTCAATCCATTTGAGAAAGTTAATGTCCAATCATCTACTAAGTAACCATTCCAAAGTGTCGACTGCTGACTACGAGGAACACCAGCAGAACCATATGCCAAACCAATATTTAACAAATCAACATTATTTACAAATGCATCATCGTCGGTATCACCTGGCCAAACACCATTTTCGACCGTAATATAAAAGTGAACAACTTCATTGGCGGAAGCCAACGTAAGTGTATCTGTACCTAAATAATCACCATAAATCGAAAAACAAGAATCATTGACGAAAGTCAAAACTGCATTGTCTAATGTATCTGATAGATAATACGCTGAGTCCGTTAGACAATAATAATTTGGATAACTTGCTCCTAAAACAATTGTATCTGATACGTATAAATTCGGAATCGGTGCTGGTTGAATATTTATATAAACTGTTGCTGTATCGGTAAGTAAGTCTGCATTGACTATTGCATAATCAAAAGAATCAATACCAGTGAATCCTGTATTTGGTGTATATATAAAATCTCCATTTGGAGTAGTTGTAAATGTTCCATTTAAAGGATTTTGTATTGGTGTTGTATTGACTGTTAAGGTACTGGATGACAAATCATTTGCTACCAAATTTCCTAACACAGGTGTATTTTCTGTTCCAAAAAACACATCATCAATTGCAGTAATGAAAGATATTGCTAAGACATTAATCTCAACCGTATAGTGATTCTCTCCAAGAGATGGACAAGCATCATCTTTTGCATAAACGGTTAAAAAATGTGTTCCGACTTCATTAATTGTTGGCGTAAAAGTTACATTGTAAGTTGTATTGTTTGTTGCAGTTCCATTGAAATTCGGATTGCCATGTGTACTAAATGTCAATGACTGTGTTCCTGCTTGTACTTCTGTATCCACAAAGCTAAAATCTAAAGAAAGTGTTTGTCCAACGGTTGCAGTATGTTGTGAATTGAAAGCAATATTTCCACCATTGATTTGTTGTACTTTCGGTAGGTTATTGGTACAAGACATAGATAATAATTGAAATTCTCGTATCAAATCACCAATTTTTACACCATTTCGATACTCTTCCACTTTTACACAGAAAACTGCATGATGTCCCATCGTCGGAACAATCGTCAATAAACCAGTTTTGCTATCAATACTTAACGAGCCTGAAATTGGTGAAGTTGGCGAAAAACCTGCGGTATAATTTGTAGGAACTCCTGCTGATTGCATAGAAGAAGTTAAACTATATACTAACGAATCTCCATCTGCATCAAATGCATTGAAACTATGATATGATGTATCATTCACACAAGCAACTGTAATCGGGCTTAATTCAAAATCAGGTGATGTATTACAAGATACTGTTGAGTTATCCATCGTTAACTCGATGTAATGTGATTGTGAAGTCGGATTCAATAAGTTTAGTGTTGCAGAATTGCGACAACAAGAACTGTGACTAATAATCCAATCTGCACAAGCAGGAATTGTAACTGTTCCTAAATAAACTGTTTCATAAAGAGCATGAGCCGTTCCTCCCGTACAATAAGTTGAATTAGTAGGACAAGCCGCCGTAATTTCTTGTGGATAACCTGTTACTACCGATAAATTTGTATTAAAACTGGAACAACTCGAGCTAAAATTAACAGATAGAGTAGGAGCAGGAGATATAGCAGCACAATCAGTATAAGTAACGAGCTTTACTTCGTACTGATTTCCACCCAAACATTCATATGTTAATTCGCTACCCATATAATGTGTTGCGAATGTTGAGTTAGAAAAACCCAGTAAAATACAGAAAACTAAAAATAGGAAGAATCTTTTCATAATAGGAAAACTTTTTATGTTTTATCAAGTAATAATATTGAGTGATTACTTGAATTTATAATTTTTTTTAGTTGATTACAATGATTGTATTTATTGTACTTTTCTATAATACAATGATACGATAGGTTTTTATCAAAAAAAATAACTTTTTCTAAATAAAATATTTAAAAAAATAATTTTATTGTTTTGTAAAAGATTGATAATCAGGTTTTTATTATATTAAATAATATCAAATAAAATTATTATTAACAATACCTTTTATTGTTAATAATTCTGTTTAATGATTTTAATAACGATAGAATAGCTCAATTATACAAAAGTCTTGATAGTTAGAGACTTTTGTATAATTGTAATTGTTTTGTCGCTTTGTACACAAAACAAACTTTTCCGAAGCATTGAAATCAACTTTCTCAATAAATAATTTGCTTTATTCGTGATAAGAAGTCAGGTTCTTTATGATTTTACGTGGTTTTGAATATTTTGATGCTAAGTAACGGCCCCGAGTCCTCGGGGCTGCCGAAAATATCACAAACTCATACGGCAGCTAAAGCAGCCGCTACTGTAAACCACATAGAATCATAAAGAGCCGTTTTTTTATTAAAACAGAGCGACTATTTCACTTTTATGAAATAGTCGCTTTATCATTTATATTAGTGTGTTTTTGGTCGTTTAATGATTTAAAAATCTTCTACAAAAATTTTCAAAAAATCTAATAATTTAATTACTACTGAAAATTTACTTTTATTTCAATTAAACATTTCCAAAAAATAGTAATTTTACTAAAAGTAATACTTCGATAAACTAACAAAATCTAATTATGGAAAATATTTTATATAAAGTGTCAACTACAAACTTGACGGATATTCAACGAGTTTTTGAGGCACAACAACTCAACGCGCAATCAGTTGCATTGACATCTCATCGAGAGCGAATTGCTAAATTAAAATCACTACAAGAATGGTTAGAGAAAAATGAAGAAAGAGTTTATGCAGCGATTTATAAAGATTTTCGGAAACCTTCAGCATCAGTAATGACAACAGAATTATTGCCACTTTTTACGGAATTAAAACATACCATTAGTAATCTAAGAACATGGATGAAACCGACAAAAGTCGCTGCACCGTTACCGTTGTTAGGTACAAAATCATACATTCAATATGAAGCAAAAGGTGTTTGTTTAATTATTTCACCTTGGAATTATCCGTTTTTATTAGCGATTCATCCATTAGTTGCAGCGATTTCGGCAGGTAATACAGCGATGATAAAGCCGTCAGAACTGACACCAAATACTTCTGCTGTGATTTGTGAAATGGTGGAAGAGTTATTCAATGAAAATGAAGTTGCTGTTTTTGAAGGAGGTGTAGAAGTATCGCAAGAGTTACTGGCAAAACCGTTCAATCATATTTTCTTTACAGGAAGTCCAAAAGTTGGAAAAATTGTTATGAAAGCAGCGGCAGAACATTTAGCATCTTGTACATTAGAGTTAGGTGGAAAATCACCGACTATTGTTGATAAAACGGCTAATATGTTTTCGACAGGTCAAAAAATTGCTTGGGGAAAACTAATTAATAATGGGCAAACTTGTACTGCTCCAGATTATATTTTGGTAGAGAAAAAAGTTAAAGATAAGTTGATTAAAAGTATTGTTAAGTTCTGGAAAAAAATGTTAAATCCAAACTTTGAAGGTATCAAAAACTCGCCTGATTATGCCCGAATTGTAAATAAACATCACTTTAATCGCTTAAAAAGCCTCATGGAAGATGCGATTGAAAAAGGAGCAAAAATAGAGTTTGGTGGTGATTTAGATGAATCTGAAAACTATTTCTCACCAACAATCCTATCAAACATAACTAATGATATGCGAATTGCTCATGAAGAAATTTTTGGACCAATTTTGCCAATTTTCACATGGGAAAATAAAGAAGATGCACTAAAACACATCTTAGAGAGACCAAAGCCTTTGGCTTTATATATTTTTACAAAAAGCACTTCTTTTAAAGAATACTTCTTAAAAACAACGTCATCAGGCGGAACAGTTGTGAACGACTGCTTGATACATTATGCACACAAAGATTTACCATTCGGAGGTGTGAATAATAGTGGAATCGGTCGAGGTGGCGGACATTTTGGTTTTGTTGATTTCTCAAATGTAAGACCAGTATTAGAACAAAAATGGGGACAAACAAGTATGTTGTTTCCTCCTTATACAGATAAAGTAAAATCATTAACTAATTTTATTGCTAAATGGTTGTAGAACGTGTTACGAGTTGCGTGTTACGAGTTTGACGGATTGACGTAAATTGGTAACCTGTAACTCGCAACCCGCAACCCGCAACATGAAAATGACAAAAGAAGAATTATACCAACAGATTGTGGAGAAAAAATCCTACTTATGCGTAGGTTTAGATACAGATTTAAAGCGTATTCCAAAACATTTATTATCAGCAAAAGATCCGATTTATGAGTTTAATGCTCGGATTATTGATGCGACACATGATTTGTGTGTTGCCTACAAACCAAATATTGCATTTTACGAAGCTCAAGGTAGTAAAGGTTGGCAATCATTGGAAAAAACCATTAATTTTATTCCATTGACGCACTTTACAATTGCTGATGCAAAACGTGGTGATATTGGTAATACCTCATCATTATATGCTCGTGCTTTTTTTGAAAAAATGGAATTTGATTCTGTAACGGTCGCTCCTTATATGGGCGAAGATTCTGTAAAACCATTTTTAGAATTTGAAGAAAAATGGGTGATTTTATTGGGATTAACCTCGAATAAAGGTAGCAATGATTTTCAACAAACACTTCAAGGCGAAACTGCTCAACCGCTATACGAAAAAGTAATACGAACTGCTCAAACTTGGGGAAATTCTGATAATTTGATGTTTGTCGTTGGAGCAACGCATCCAGACAAATTTAAAGAAATCAGAACAATTGCACCTGATAATTTTTTATTAGTACCTGGTATTGGCGCACAAGGTGGCGATTTGCAGGCTGTTTCTGAAAATGGTTGGAATGAACATTGTGGCTTATTGGTAAACTCTTCTCGTGGAATTATTTATGCTGGTGATGGAGAAGATTTTGATAAAAAAGCTCGGGAGGCTGCATTAAAGTTGCAGCAACAAATGGAAGCATTTATGGAAAAACGGTTATCGTAATATTAAAGATAGTAGACCATTTTGCTATTAGATTTGAGATATTAGATAAAATTATTACAAATCATAATTTTATAGAACTAATGTGCCTAATATATAGTTTTAAAAAAAATATTGTCTTTCTAAATCAATAAAAAAATCTAAAAACTAAAACTTCATATTATCAATCAAAACCTTACCTTTGCGGTTCAGATTGGAGGATTCAACCGTGTCGATTTTCAAAACCGACACGGTTTCTTATAATAATTATAAAGATTATGGCAAATTTACAGAACGATAAATTCAAAAAATTAGTAGCTCATTGTAAGGAATATGGTTTCATATTTCAATCGAGTGAAGTATATGATGGTTTGGCAGCGGTTTATGACTATGGTCCAAACGGTGTGGAATTGAAGAACAATATCAAGGAATATTGGTGGAAAGCAATGGTGCAAATGCACGACAATATTGTCGGTATTGATGCTTCTATTTTTATGCATCCGACAACTTGGAAAGCTTCTGGTCACGTTGATGCTTTCAATGATCCGTTGATTGATAATAAAGATTCTAAGAAACGTTATCGTGCGGATGTTTTGGTCGAAGATTATGTGGCGAATAAAGTATTGGCGAAAGCCGATAAGGAAGTAAAGAAAGCTAAAAAACGATTTGGTGATGATTTTGATGAAGCGATGTTTCGTCAAACGCATCCGAGAGTTGTAAAATATACGCAGCAAGCAGAAGATATTTTGAAACGTTTGGCGAATGGCTTACGTGACGAAAACTTGGAAGATGTAAAAGCTTTGATTGAAGAATTGGGAATAGCTTGTCCTGAATCTGGTTCTAAAAACTGGACAGATGTTCGTCAGTTTAACTTGATGTTTTCGACACAATTAGGAACAATTGCTGGTGAAGCTGGTAAATTGTACTTGCGTCCTGAAACAGCTCAAGGTATTTTTGTTAACTTCTTGAATGTTCAAAAAACGACTCGTCAACGTTTACCGTTTGGTATCGCTCAGATTGGTAAAGCATTTCGTAATGAGATTGTCGCTCGTCAGTTTATCTTCCGTATGCGTGAATTTGAACAGATGGAAATGCAGTTTTTTATTCAGCCTGGAACACAAGAAAAATGGTATGAATACTGGAAAGAAGCTCGTATGAAATGGCATCAAGCGATTCATCCAGCTGAAGATTTACAGTTTCATGACCACGATAATTTGGCTCATTATGCTGATGCAGCGGCTGATATTGAGTTTAAGTTTCCGTTTGGATTTAAGGAATTAGAAGGTATTCACTCACGTACAGATTTTGATTTGAAAAGTCATCAAGAATATTCTGGTCGTAAACTTCAATATTTTGATCCGAAGAAGAATGAAAATTATGTGCCTTATGTTTTAGAAACGTCAATCGGTTGTGATCGTATGTTTTTGGCAACAATGGCAAATGCATTGCAAGAAGAAATTGTTCCTGACTCAAAAGGAAATGATTCGACTCGTGTGGTTTTAAAATTACATCCTGCTTTAGCACCGATTAAAGCTGCGATTTTGCCATTGAAGAAAAACGAAGAACGTATTTCTGGTAAAGCAAAGGAAGTATATAATAAGCTAAAAATGCATGTTAATTGCATGTATGATGATACTGGTGCAATCGGTAAATTGTATCGTCGTCAAGATGCAATTGGTACGCCTTTCTGTATTACGATTGATTTTGATACATTAGACGATAATACGGTAACAATTCGTGATAGAGATACTTTACAACAAGAACGGGTTGCGATTGATGATTTGCCACGTATCGTTAAAGATAAAACTGATATGTCACAATTATTCAATTAATTATATATTTTTATAATTAATATATTTTTCAAAAAGGCTTTTGTAATAGAAATATTATGAAAGCCTTTTTTTATTAAAATAAATTTTGTGTCATGAATTTGTTTATTATAATAATATATTTATGTAAATTTCAGATTCTTAATAAGAAACACTTTAGAATAATTAAAATTAAGAACCTAATGCTTATGAAAAAAATACTTTTGACTACAATTTTTGGTGTTTTCCTAATTTCAAATACTTTTGCTCAAGTAACAAAAAACACACTTAACAATGCACAAGATGGATTAACTGCTTGTGCTAAACAATTAACAAGCTTGGTTACGTCAATAGATAAAACAAAAAATCAAGGGAAAGAGATATTTACTAAAGAGCAAAAAGAAATTGATGAACGCAATGCTGCCTTAAAAATACGAATGAAAAAGTATCAAGAAGGTAAGGATAAAGAAGGTGTCATGACATTAGATGCTTGGCCAAAAAGAATTGCTGAGAAAAAATATATTATCGAGGAAGAACAAGCGATTAGTTTAATGCAACTTAGATTAAATGCAAGAAAAGACGATTTCAATATTCGTGTAAAACAATTGGAACAAACAATCACAATTTTTTCTGAAGATATTTTAACTCGTGCTAATGCTTTAGGTGAACAAATTGATGTATTAGGTGGAAAAATTGATGCGACTGAAGGATTATAATTATTCACTTATCCAATAGACTTTATTCTAAATAATTTCGTATAAAGCTGAATTATCTTTTATCGCTACTCTTTCCACGAGGTTTCAGGCTGTTGACAAAATACTCATGTAGCTAAGGCTACACTCCGTTTTTGTCGCCTCGATTAGTAATAAAATCTTAATTCCCATTCATTACGAAATCATTTTAGAATAAAGTCTAATATTAGGTTAAAAGCAGTTGACTCAAAACATCTTGCATTAATTGCTTTTAAAATAAAAATAGTTGTAATTTAATCATTGACAGAAATGCCGAAACAGAAAAAGAAAAGTGATTTACCAACTAAAATTTGTCCTATTTGTGAACGTCCTTTTATATGGAGAAAAAAATGGGCAAAAGATTGGGAAAATGTAAAATATTGTAGTGAACGTTGTAAGCGGAATAGATAAACTCTGGTTAACTTCCACAAAAAAAGCATCTGACGATATAACATCAGATGCTTATGAATAAAGACAAAAACTCATATTTTAAATCTATGCTGGAACAATCAATTTTGGTCCTGCTTCAACAATCTCTGAATTTACACCAGTTTCAAACTGTTTAAAATTATTTTGGAATAAAGCAACCAATTTCTCTTTTGTCACATCATAAGCCATTTTATCTGCCCAAGTATTTTTTGGAACTAAGATTTCAGATGGAACGCCAGGACAAGTCAAAGGTACTTCTATTCCAAACTCAGCATCAATAATTGTTTCCACATCATCAAAAGCACCACTTTGGATCGCATCAATAATCGCACGAGTATATTTTAACTTGATACGAGAGCCAACTCCATAAGATCCACCAGACCAACCAGTGTTTACTAACCAAGCTTTAGCATCAGTTTCTTTCATTTTTTCTGCCAATAATTCTGCATATTTGTTTGGATGCCACATCATAAATGCTGCTCCGAAACAAGCAGAAAAGGTCGCTTTGGGTTCTGTAACACCCATTTCGGTACCGGCAACTTTTGCTGTATAACCTGAGATAAAGTGATAACTTGCCTGTTCAGGAGTCAAACGACTTACGGGAGGCAAAACACCAAACGCATCACAAGTCAAGAAAATAACATGATTCGGCTGACCTGCAACACAAGGCATCTGAATATTCTCAATATAACTAATTGGATAAGATGCTCTTGTATTTTGTGTAATTGACGTATCTGTATAATCTACTTCGTGTGTTTCTTTATCATAAACGACGTTTTCCAAAATTGTCCCGAAACGAATCGCATTGAAAATATCTGGTTCTTTTTCTGCTGACAAATCAATCGCTTTTGCATAACAGCCACCTTCAATATTGAAAACACCATCTTTTGTCCAAACGTGTTCATCGTCACCAATCAATTTACGGTTCGGATCCGCACTCAATGTCGTTTTTCCAGTACCAGAAAGACCGAATAAAACAGAAACATCACCAGCTTCACCAACATTCGCAGAACAGTGCATTGGCAATTCTCCTTCTAAAGGCATCAAATAATTCATGATAGAAAAAATACCTTTTTTCATTTCACCAGCATATTGTGTACCTAAAATAACGACTTCTTTACGTTCCAAATCTACATCAACAGATGTTTTGGAAGTCATATTAGAAGTATAGCGATTTGCAGGAAAACCGCCACCATTGAAGATAACATAATCAGGTTCTCCAAACGTTACTAACTCTTCTGCTGTCGGCATGATTAACATATTCTGCATAAATAACGCATGATAAGCACGAGTACAAATAATACGGACTTTCAAACGATATTTTGCATCCCAACCTGCGAAAGCATCAACTACAAATAACTGTTCAAGCGTATTTAAATAGTCAATTGCACGTTCACGGTTTACCATAAAAGTATGTTCATCTAAAGGAATATTAATGTCGCCCCAGTCAATGTTATTTTCTGATTCTGGATTCCGAATAACTCTTTTATCTTTAGGACTTCGTCCAGTTTTTTCACCTGAATAAACCATCAATGCTCCAACATCAGAAATCGCTGTACCTTTTTCTGTACGTAATGCGATTTCATAAAGTCTTGCTCTACTGCTATTTCTTTGAATCGTTGTTACATCAATTCCATATTGCTTTAAATCGAAAGTCATATTCTTATATTTTCTGGTTAATAATTTTATTTATTTTTGAATACAACTGCAAGTTAAAGGCATCGTAAAACTTGAATATTGATGGTAGTCATTATTCAAGATGACTTGAGTAAGTGTTTTAATGACACAAAGAATTGTTATGTTTTTTATTACGATTAGCAAAGGAGTTTTAGAAAAACGGTGTCAAAAGGGTAAAAGTTACGGGTTAGACGAATTGATTACAACTTGTAAATATTATTACTATTATTTAAAAAATTTAGAACTAATACTAATTCGTTCAACTCACAACACATAACTCACAACAAATGCAACAGATATTTTTACTTTTTGGAATTTTACTTGTCATCATTCGATTGTACTTGAATTTTAGTACAGATTTAGTGCTTGGTTTGAATGGCGGATATTATCCATTGCAAGTACGAAGTGTTTTGGAAACTGGTTGGTTAGGTTTTCCTGATATGCCTTTATACTTTTTTGTCAATGCCTTTTTTGTAAAAATTGCTTCGATTTTTACATCATTAGATGATTCGTTAATTTTGTTTATTAATAAAATAGTCGATAGCTTTTCCTTGGCTTTTATCGTCATTCCATTCTATTATTTTTATAAAAAATATGCTCCAAATAATTTAACAAATCGTTTTCAAATAGCCAGTATTGCTTTCGCAACATTATCGATTACTCCTTTATTATTAACGGCTGGTATTCAAAAAAATGCAGCAGCAATGCCGCTTTTGGTTTTATTTGTTTTCCAATTATTTCAATTTTTAGATACCAAATCTCGAAAGGCGTTTTGGTTCGCAAGTTTGAGTTTGTTATTGACAGGTTTAACGCATTTTGGTGTTTTCAGTGTCGCCTTGTTGTACTTATTCGCTTCATTATTAGTATTTTATAAAAAGAAAGCGATTATACCAGTTATTGGAATTGGTATAATAAGCTTAGGTTTTGTCTTTCTTTTTGATGCTTCGAGAGCTATCCGTTTATTACAATCTGCTTTTTTATTAATACAGCGACCAGCATTATTAACTGGTCATTTTGCACCAATGCTATTTTTTAATATTTTAATTGGTTTTCCAATAATTGGTTATGGAATTAAACAGATTCGACAAGGTAAATTAGACAATAAGCCGTTTCAAAAAAATATTTTAATCATCAATTATATCGTTTTTTTCATTTTATCTTTTCCATTGATGAGTCATGATTTTGCGATGCGTTTATCGTTGATGGCTTTCATTCCATTTTTTATGATGACATTATTAACCGGACAATTTTTTTCAAAAAGATTATTCAATATTACTACTGTTATTTTAACAATAATCGTTGTTGGTTCTGTTATCCGTACAATACTAAAACCTAAAAACACAGCAATTCCTTATGAAGCTTATGAAGATTTGGAAAAACTTGCCACTACAATTGATACTAAAAATACATTAATCATCGCCAAACACGGATTAGAATGGTGGACAGCTTGGCAAACACGAGCTAAAGTTGGACAAGAAACAGCAATTGATAAATCAACATTTTCAAAATATGAAACGGTTATAAGTTTGAGTATAAAAGAAACGAATAATCATAATTTTCATCCAACACCTTTTCCAAATCCGTACGCACCAAATACGAAACCGTTGTACGAATCTGATTATTTCAAAGCAGTTGAAGTAACAATTGATGATTTGGAAGCTATACAAAAATCGGCTTCACAAAGGCGACGACCCGATAGAAAGAAACGACCTCATGAGTAATTAGAAATCAATGTTAAATTATAAGATTCTCTGAAAAGTTTTGTGGTTTTCGATGAAAATTATAAAAAAAATAAAATTTGTTACAATGGTATTTGGCATTCGGTACTCCATTGATTTTCAATCAAATACCTAATACCATTATCAAAAAGTTTTTATTATTTTGAATTTTGAGCGTTTCCACAAAAAAATCAAAGAGTTTTTCTTAAGGATTGATAAGCAAATAAATATACATTCTTCGCTGCTTCTTTTTCCCTTATTTTCCACTTCAAATTTGGTTATTTATCCCGCCGATAAACGCCCACTTTTGAAGTAAAAACTAAGAAAAAAATAATCTACCGAGAGAACGTACATTTATTTATTTATCAATCCTAATAAAAACAGTCTAAAATTCAAATGTATCTGTAACCAAAAGTCCAAAAACGCCTAAACCTGTACTTGTATTACTGTATAAAATCACAGGTTCTGAAAAAGGATTGCCTTCCGCATCCCAATAATCATTTAGCGATTTGATAAATGTAGCATATTCTGAAGTTGTTGAACTAAAATTTAGCTGTCCTGTTATTTCAAAATTTGTAGGATCTCCCCAAACAGCGGAATACGTTTCTAATCGGATAGTATATTGTTGTCCATCAAACGCAGCATCAGATAACGCACCATTTTCAAAATTTGGATCATTACTATCAAAATAAAGAGAATATTGATATTCGTCAACAAATGTTGTATCAAAAGGATCCGTGTATTTGATGTTGAAGAAGCCACCAAACTCATAAAAGTTTCTGGCATCTGCAGGATCCGTAAAAGTAACATTAATAACATCCAAAGGATCACCAAAAGGATCAACTCCACCTTGTGCTACATATTCTACACTATCTGCTTGTACAGGTGACGGAACAATTTGAGTAGCAGATGCTGTTTCAAATCCTTCTTTTGTCACTCTCAATTCGTACTCATCTCCTACTGACGGAGAAAAAGGTTCTCCTAAATATATTTCATACGCAACAATATCTTGATTGTATGTAAAAGTGTATTCTAAGCTACCATTTTTATACAATTCAACAGTTGCATCTAAAACAATGTCAGGATTAATCGAATCCAAAACACCGACTGATTTTCCTACTTTAACAATAAGTGTAGAATCAGTGTCTTTAAAAAATGCATAAGGTGCTAACTTAGATTCATGTTCGGGCAATTCCACCTCCAAGACAGCACCTCGAAACATATCTTCACAAGAAGCAAAAACAGTAATTATAGCGATGGCAATTAAGCCTAATTTAAATTTATTCATTTCTTAGATTTGAGATTTGAGATATTAGCTACCAAATTTAATCTAATCTAATATCTCATATCTTTTCTTAAAATTTAAAACGATAAGATAAAGCAGGAATAATTGGGAATAATCCGTATTGTACAAATTTACGTTCCCCAAATCTTTCTTCATCATTTATAAAAAATGGATTCACTCTACTGTAAGCATTGTATGCACCGACAACAATTGTTTCATCCCAATACTTACGCTTTTTATGAAATTCGATTGCTACATCTAAGCGATGATAAGCATCCATTCTATATCCATTTTTTGATGCTGCTCTTTCTACTTGTGCTTGCCAATAAGGATTAAACTGATCTTGATATTGTGACGGATAATACGCATTATGACGAGATTCGGGTAATGTAATTGCGTTTCCAGAACCATAAACCCAAACAGCAGAAGCACTAATTCTATCGGTAATATCATATGCTAACACGATAGATAAATCATGTCTTCTATCATACTTAAATGGATATTCTATACCGCCATTTATTTCATCAAATTGTCGATTTGTCCAAGCTAAAGTATAACCAATCCAACCTGTAAAATCGCCTTTTTTCTTTTGTAAGAAAAATTCTGCTCCGTAAGATGTTCCGTTACCTTGTGTCACACGAGTTTCCCAGCTTTCCTCTTCCGCACCAGGTTCTGCAATAAATGAAGCACCTTCTACATACGATACTAAGTTTTTCATTTCCTTATAATAACCCTCAATAGATACTTCAAACATATCATTGAATGTTTTTGCAATTCCGATTCCCGTTTGCCAAGATTGTTCAGGTACAATTTCTTTGGTTGTCGGTACCCAAAGGTCGGTCGGTAAGCCTAAACCTTCATTGGTCAATAAATGAATAAATTGAGTCATTGTAGCGAATGATCCCTTTAAGGAATAATCATTTGGCAAATGATATAACATGCCTAAACGAGGTTGAGCAGAAAAATAAGTTTTGCCATCAACAGCGAAAGCAGAAGCATGAATACCTACATTTGCTTGAAACTTTTCTCCGATTTTCAAATCATCTTCTACATATAGTGCAAATTCATTCGCACGAGTATCTTGTGAACCAGTATTAAAAGCAGTATCAATTGCTCCAGCTGTAATATTTGCTTGAGAAACACCTGGTGTAAAAGTATGATTCGTCATTCCTGCACCAAACCGAATATAATGATTTGGATTTGGAATATAATCAAAATCAATTTTACCAGCATAATCTTCAATACCTGAAATGTATTCAAATGCTGCTGCCGTACGCTCTCTCTCTCCATTATCTAACACATCAATTTGTTCAAAACCAAAACCAGTATTGAATTTGTATCGACTATAAGTAACTGTTGTGTTACTGAAAAGTTTGTTGTTCCACATTCTGTTCCAACGCATCGCACTTGTGATATTTCCCCATTCTAATCCAGCAGTTGTTGTAAAACCGCCATCTTCTCCCAAATCTTCGGCAAACGTTGTCCGGAAAATATCATTGCCTAAATAAGCAGATAAATACAATCTGTCTTTATCCGAAAATTTATGATTAATTTTCGCATTCAAATCATAGAAATACAAATCAATATCTGCATCAATACCTTGTGATGCTAAACTTGCTGAGATAAAAGGGCCAGCTAATGCGTCAACGTATGTTCTACGACCTGAAACAATAAAAGAGGTTTTGTCTTTAATAATTGGCCCTTCAAGCGTAAGTTTTGAGAAAACCGTTCCTATCGCTCCTTCTCCCTTAAACTCCTTCATATTACCCTCTTTCATATTGATTTCTAATACAGAAGATAAACGACCACCATAACGCGCTGGAAAACCACCTTTTGTTAAGGTTACATTTTTGATAGCATCCGCATTAAATACCGAAAAGAAACCAAATAAATGCGATACATTATATACAGGAACTCCATCTAATAAGACCAAATTTTGATCTGGTGAACCACCACGAACATACAGACCGCTTGTTCCTTCTCCACCTGATTGTACACCTGGCAACAATTGTAACGTTTTCAAAATATCAACTTCACCTAACAAAGCTGGTAACTTTTGAATCTGTTTAATCGGTACTTCGATTTGACTCATTTGTACTCGGTCTTCGATTCGGTCACCTTGTTCTGCTGTGACTACAATCTCGTTTAACTGTGTTCCATCATTTAACTGAATATTGATAGACATATCCTTATCTAAATATAACCGATAATAACTGGTTTGAAAACCAATATATGAAACGGCTAAATAAACAGAATCTTGTGGCAGTGTCAAACTGTAAAAACCGAAGGTATTACTTGTTGTTCCGCTGTTACTGTTTGGGTCAAATACATTTGCACCAATTAATTTTTCTCCAGTTGCGGCATCTTCAATATAACCGCTAATGGTAAATTTTTCTTGTGCCATACTTATAAGGCTACAACATAAAAATGTTGCTACTAAGCATAGTTTTGTGAGTTTTAACATCATTAATAATTAGGGATTTAATTAAAATTTGTAAAGTGTATTACTGCCATCATTAACATATTATTGATAAAAATCGCTGCTAAGGTATAATAAGAATATTCAATAATATCATTATTTAGATAAGAAGAATGAAATATAATATCAATGTAACACTTATGATTAAAAGGTTGTCTACTTCTTTATAAAATCAGAAAAGGCTTGACATAATTGCCAAGCCTTTCAATAAAATAAACTTTTGTTTTCATCAACAAATATCTATAAATATTTATTTGTTGTACGCTTTTTTTGAGGTTTAAAAGCATCTTTTAATGTAAACACTAATGCTATTAATACAAAACTTACTAATAGAATTTTTACAAACATGAATTAGGTTTCCGTTTATTAAATTTGTTTAAAATAAAAATTAGATACAAAAATTAACGAAAGGAACAACATAAAGTTACATAATTTATTTTTTAAATATATAAAATTAAATTAATATGATGCATTATTTTATCCTTTTCATTAATAATTTAAAATAGATACTCTAATTATAACACTAAAACCAATCCAAATTATTAAACGTGAATATATAAACAGTCTGGTTTCTGTCTATAAATCATTAAAAATTCATGTTTTGCTGATATTAAATTTAAAAACGAAAATATTACGTTTTGCCTTGTAAAACAATCATCTCACACAGATGTCGCAGATTCACGCAGATTTTTCACTAACAAAATCTTTATCGTGCCAACTTATTTAATTGTTTTCACCTTTTTTGAGTCTATTTTTCCTTTATAAATGCTTATAAAATTATCACAAAGCAATATATTATTATTACAATAATCATATGCTTATTTTATTTAAAATATACTTATAATATTAATTATCAACAGTTTAATTAATTAAATATAACATATTTTAAATAAAAAAAATATAATAAATAACGTCACATTTAATATATTTTTTTGTCGAGTTTGGCATTTTGTGGTAACACATTTGGATAGTATGAGATATATAAAATAAATCACTTATATATAAATAACTACAAAGAGATGAAATTTTTAACAACAATTTTAGCAATAGTATTATCACTAAGCCTTACGGCAAAAGAAAATGCATTTACTGGATATATTATTAATAAAAAAGGTCAAAGGATAGAAGGAAAAATTAAAACCCGAAATGTTACAGTAGATCAGATGAAGATTACTTTTATAGAGAAACAAACAAAAATAGTTTATAAGCCTGCTGATTTAATTGGTTATGGTTATGAACACAAAGGAGAGAACGAATTTGGAGAAGATACATATGTATGGAGGCATTACAAATCAAAAACGGCTCAATCTTATGCACCTCGCTTTTACGCTTCAAAAGAAGTATTCATGGAAATAATGGAAGAAGGTGAAGTGGTTTTATATGATTATTATGTAGAAGTACCAGGTGATATTGAGAATCCTTACAAAAGATTCTTTTATATGGAAAAAAATGGAAGCGATGAATTAATTGAAATTAGTCAAGAAAATTATGTTGAAATAACATCTATTTATTTGGAGAATCATTCAGATTTATCGGATAAAATAGGAACAGTGAATCACCGTTTTCGTCATTTATGGAAAATCGTTAGATTGTATAATAGTTGGTCAGAAATACAAGAGGTGAATACTCGAATGGCTGATATGACAGAAGAAACTATAGAATCTGAACATTCAGAAATAAAACCATTTTAAAATAAATGACATAAATTTAATATACAAAAGAAGGTATTTATCTAAAGATAAATACCTTCTTTTGTTTTGTTATTTTGCTGTTATTCAAACATATAATTTTACTAAAATTATCAATCATAAAAATCCTTGAAGTAAAGAATGTAATCAAATTATGAAGTTTTAGTTATTTGTTAAAACCATATTTCTTTTTATGAATATGTAAATGTAAATTTGCCGCAAAACAAACCAAAATTAATTATATGAAACAAATTTTAACATTCGTATTCGCACTATTTATTAGTGTAGCGACCTTTGCACAAGGTACAATTACAGGAAAATTGGTTGATGCTGATAATGGCGAGCCATTAATTTCTGCCAGTGTAGTAATCGATGGAACAACAATCGGTACATTATCTGACTTTGATGGAAATTTTAGAATTTCTGATGTGCCTTCAGGTTCTCAAACTATTGCTATTACTTATATCGGCTATGCTACTATGAAGCAAACCGTTGAAGTGAAAAATGGCGATATTACTGATTTAGGAACTATTGAAGTAGGTTCTTCTGCTATTGGATTACAACAAGTAAATGTTGTAGCTTCGATTGCCGTTGACCGTAAAACGCCTGTTGCTGTTTCTACTATTAAGGCAGAACAAATTCAGCAATTAGTAGGAAATCAAGAATTTCCTGAAATTTTGCGTTCAACACCTTCTATCTATGTAACAAAACAAGGTGGTGGTTTTGGTGATGCACGTATTAATGTTCGTGGTTTTGATCAAACAAACACTGCTGTTATGATTAACGGTATTCCTGTCAATGATATGGAAAATGGTGCTGTTTATTGGTCAAACTGGGCAGGTTTAACAGATATCGCAAGTAGCGTACAAGTTCAACGTGGATTAGGAGCTTCAAAATTAGCAGTTCCTTCAGTTGGTGGTTCTATCAATATTATCACAAATCCTGCTGAAAGAGAAGCAGGTGGACAAGTATCTTTATCTGCTGGTAATGACGGTTATCAAAAATATGGTCTTTCTTTATCAACAGGTTTGATGGACAATGGTTGGGCTGTAACTTTCCAAGGTTCTCATACTCGTGGAAATGGTTACGTTGATGCTACAAAATTCCGTGCCTACTCTTACTTCGGAGCAATATCAAAAACTTTTAACAAAAAACATACTGTTGTTTTAACTGGTTTAGGTGCTCCTCAATGGCACAACCAAAGAAGCGTTGGAGCATTCGATGGTGTGACATTACGTAATTTTGTTAATCCTGATGATTCTGTTGCAAATAATAGAGAAAGTGCACGTGATTATAACTTTAATCAAGGTATTCGTTTTAATCATTTAGCAGGTGAATTAAATGGTGAAGAATTTTCTTGGAGAAAAAACTTCTACCACAAGCCTAAATTTTTCGTTAATCACTATTGGACTATTTCAGACAAGACAAGTGTAAAAACTTCTGCTTATGCCTCTTACGGACGTGGCGGCGGAACTGGTCCTCGTGGTCGTATGAGTAATGATGACAGATACCGTGATAATGATGAAAGATTACGTGATGAAAATGGTGTAATGCAATGGGCTTCAGTTGTAGCTTATAATCAAGGTGCTACTTTAGTATCTGATACAGCAGCTTTTGGTATAAAAGGAACAGATGCAGATTTTGAAGATGGTACTAAATATACATCTACAAGTGGAAGCAATGGATTTATTCGTCGTGCTTCTATGAACTCTCACAACTGGTATGGTGTACTTTCTACATTAACACACGAAGTAAATGACAATATTACTTTAACAACAGGTATTGATGCTCGTTCTTACAAAGGTATTCACTACCGTAGAGTAGAGAATTTATTAGGAAATGATGCTTATCTTTCTCGTGCAGATGATAATAATTCGAATAACTATATCACACAAGCTTCACCAGCTGACTTTGGAAACTTTAATGATAATTCATACAAAGATGGTAACAATGTTATCAACTATTGGAATGATGGTTTAGTGTCTTGGTTAGGTGCTTTCGGTCAATTAGAATATTCAACAGATAAATTATCGTTGTTTGCAACTTTAAATGGTTCTAATCAAGGATTCAAACGTGTTGATTATTTCAACTATTATACAGAAGAAACTCGTCAAGCGATTTCTGATACCGTTACTACAATGACTAAAGAGGAATGGTTAACTGAAAATCCAAGTCAAGCAAGTGAATGGCAAAACTTCTTAGGTGGAGTTGTTAAAGCTGGTGCTAACTATAACATTAATGATCAACACAATGTATTTTTCAATGCAGGTTTCACTTCTCGTCAACCAATTTTTGATAATGTATTTGTCAATTTTGTTAATGACATCAATTCTGATATTGAAAATCAAACAATTAGTACTATTGAATTCGGTTATGGTTACCGTTCTGAAATGGTTCGTGCAAACTTAAACTTATATAGCACTAACTGGGGAAATCGTCAATTTTCTCGTACGATTCAAAATGATCTTGGTCAAGATGTATCTTATTTGTTTAGAAACATTCAGCAATTACACCAAGGTATTGAATTAGAAGGTACAATTACACCTATTCGTCAATTGTCATTTGATGTAATGTTATCTTTGAATAATTGGAAATATGCAAGTGATTTCACTGCAACAGGTACAAACTTAGATACACAGTTACCAGAAGGAGAATTAACTATCTACGCAAATGGTTTAGAAGTAGGTGATGCTGCTCAGACTACTTTCCGTATTGCAGCTAATTATAAGCCTGTAAAAGGATTGAAAATCTATGCAAGTTACTACTTAGCAGATAGATTATTTGCAGATTACGATGTAACAGATAGTGATTTTAATAATCCTAATTTAGCAAATGTTGTTGAGTTACCTTCTTATGCTTTAGTTGATGCTGGTTTATTCTATAACTTCGAGGTTTCAGGTTTAGATATGTCTTTAGGTTTAAATGTAAACAATTTATTAGATAAAACTTACATTGCAGAATTAGATACAAATATCGAAGATAATGCTTTCACTCAAAATAGTAATGAATTGTATGATAACCGTGGATTCTTCGGATTCGGTCGTACTTGGAATACATCATTGAGAGTTAATTTCTAATATAAAATTTAGATAATTAATTGATAAACAAAGGTGTTACTTCTTCGGAAGTAACACCTTTTTAGTTTTCATAATACCTTCTAATCATTTTAGCTCTTTTAAACCAACTCATCTCTCAAATCCAAATCCAAACCAGCATACAACAACAACCGATATTCGCCAATATTTATAATTCCAGCATTTGTCAAACCAGTTCGTAAGTCCGTAACGGTATTAAATTTATCGTATAAACGAATGACTTTCAGTTCATTAAAAGGTTGAGATTCAATATCTCTTCCGATAATTTTAGTAAAAATAGGAATTGGATTTTGATATGGTAAATAGAATAAATGAATACCATGTTCGCCTTTTAGTAAATCATATAAAGCATGACCTTCTGTGACAATCGTTTTCTTTTCTTTATCAATTTCAAAAACCAAATCTAAGGATTTTAATAATTGTTGATATTGCTCAAAAAGAAACTGAATCATTTCTTTACCTTGATTATTAATTTTGCTTTCAAATGAAATCGTAACAACATCAGATTTTTGATTTACAAAACCTCGTGCTGCCAAATCCAAAAAAGCAACATCTAAATAATGTTCTAAAAACTGAGATTGCAAACGGTCAAAGGCTTCCGAACCATAACGATAACCTTCTCGCAACTCTTCAAACGCATCTTTTTGAAAAAATTTATCTTGCATCACTTGACGTTCGTGTACATTAAAATTTTTATAATTGCCACGGAAATTTACGCCAATTCGCTTTAAACGGAATGGAATCACAGGCGGAGCAACGTAATATTTGTCAGAAAAACCAAGTAACGAAGTTTGTAAAACTTGTTTGATTTCAGCAACTTTATCTTTGAACGCATACGCTTGCCAATCCAATTCAGAGTTCGTATCAATTATATCATCGAGTTCCTCTTCCAAATCCAAAATATCTTCATTAATTTCTTCAACAACATTCAATAAACGCCTATAAAAACGTTTACCTTGTTTTTCGTTTGGAATCTTTGGCAACCATTTATCACTTAACTGATCGATATATTCTAATGGTAAAATATTTGGAATCAGTCGATTATCATCATAACCAATTTCAAAAATAATTGGTTTATCCGTATACGTTCCAATCAATTGTTCTGCCGAAAGAGCAGTCAAATCTTTTTCAATTTGACGCTTCAACGCTCGTCCACCCATTTGAGCATTAAAACCACGATTTGCAACCCATTCAAGAGCATCTTGCGAAATATTTAATAAGGTTGTACGACGCACAAAACCATCACGACGCAACAATTCATTGATTTGTAAACGAGCAATATTCAAAATATGTGGTAATTCTAACGGATTGAAAATCACTATTTTATCAATACGATTGACAAACTCTGGACGGAAATGATTCTCAACCGCTTTGCGATAAACAGCTGTTTCGTCTCGCTCCGAAGTCTTGAAACCCAAACGCATTGACGCTTGTCTTGCACCAACATTTGAAGTCATAATGATAATCATATTCGTAAAGTCCACCGTTCGACCTAAACTATCCGTCAATCTTCCATCATCCAAAACTTGCAACAACAAATCATGAACTTTTGGGTGAGCTTTTTCGATTTCGTCCAATAACAAAACGCCAAACGGACGATAACGAACTTTGCCCGTCAATTGACCTTCAGGATTATAATAATCGCCAGTCAAGCGTTGCACTGCACCAGCATCAATATACTCGTTCATATCAAAACGAATCATCGAATCGACATCGCCCATTAAGTATTCGGTTAGCACTTTAGCGGCTTGTGTTTTTCCAACGCCAGTTGGCCCAATAAACATGAACGAACTCAATGGCTTATCAGGATTATTTAATTTTGCTTTGACAATTTCAATAACATTCGTCAAACTCTTGACAGCCGTTTCTTGTCCGACTAAATTTGCAGCAATTTTATCATGAACCTCGTTTTCCTCAAATGTATAATTTTCATCAAAAATATCTTGATGCATTCCACTAAATGCTTGAAACTCATCTCGAACTTCGTCCGCATCAACAGCTCCAAATTTGTGTTTTACTGCCAATTGACGTAATATTTTCATTACGCTTCCAGGCAATGCTTTTCGTTTTAGATAATTTCGTTGAATGACAAATAATTGATTAATCGCTTGTATTCCGATTTGGCAATTATAATCTAACTCCAATACTTTTCGCTGCTTCAACACCATTTTTGAAGCGAGTTCAATTGAAGGTTCTTCAAGTCGAATCGTTTGAAATAAATCCGCAAAACGCCTATCTTTCTCTTGTACAATTTTCCATTCTTCTGGCGTTGCGATAATTATGATTTGAATTTTTCGCTTTTCCAAATAAGGCTTTAAAACATCGCTCAACGTCATATCATTTTGTGACGATCGACCAATTCGCAGCAATGCAATCGGATTATCAATTAAGATTTTATCCGTTTTTCCATCAAAACTGAATTTATCAATACTTTTTCTACGATTTTGAATATGACGAAGAATTGTTTCAAACCGCTTTTGCCACATTCCGACAATCGACATTCCTGCAATAATTCGATTTGGATTGATTAACCAAAACTGTTCAAGTATTTCATATCGAAAATCCTTTTCCTTAAAACTTTCTCGATAACGATAAACAACTTCCTGAATCAATGAATGCTTTCCAACACCTTCTTTTCCAACAATAACAATCGGAGAATTTTCTCGTTGATAAACCACTTGAGATAAGCGATTAACCAAATTCTCTCTAAAAAATGCTCGTTTCAACTCTGAAGGATAAAAATCATTTAAATTATTACCAACTTTCTCCAGTTCGGTCGCTCCATCAAATGACATTCCGCCACTTAATCGAGAGAAAAACCAATCATCACGTTGATATTCAAATGGAAACTTACCTTCTTCAACACTTATATTTACCGTTACAGTCGTTACAAATTCTCCTTTTCGAGACAAATATGGTTCTATATCAATATTACTATTGTTATTATCTTTTTTGATTTTTCGTAATAATTTCTCAATCGTTTCCTCTACCTTTTGTTTAACAAATCGCTTTCCTTTTCCATTTTCTTCAACGATAAACATAAAATTATCAAACATCGGTAAAGTCACAAAAACCTTATCTTGTAGCACAAAATAAGCAGCTCCAAAATCTCCTTTAATATTTTGCATTCCGATTCTAATCGAGCAATAGTAACGTTTATAAGTAATATTTGGGTTGAATAAAAACCAAAGTAGCTGTTCAGAATTTTGTCGCCCTAAGTGAAAACCACGAAAATAATGTCGGATTTCTTTTTGAAATTTAGAAACCGATTTTTCATAACGTCTGTCTGTGGAAACTGGATTAGAAAAAAACAAAGGACGCAAATAATATTGTTGTTTTTTTTCAATTTCGACCGTTCTAACAAGTGTAGGTAAGTTGATTGTAACAGTGCTCATGTAGCGTTGGATTTTTTAGAAGGTGCAATTTAACGGATTTTGAGTAGTTTGTAAAATAGGTTATCATTTATATTAAAAATTGCTTCAAACAAAAGCTCCAAACTTCATCATTATAATAAAGTTTGGAGCTTTTTGTCCTTATCAATAAAATATAAGAAACAATTCAATAAGGAATAAAGCAATAACAATTCAGGATTTAAACTTACTCCGTTTGATCAGGACTTTCGACTAATAACCAATATTTATGAATTCTATCAATCACTTGTACAAAATTTTCAAACTCAACAGGTTTGATAACATATCCAGCAACGCTATGTTTGAAAGATTCGTAACGATCTTCGTCTTGTGCCGAAGTCGTTAGCATGATTATCGGAACAATTTTTAAGCGTTCGTCAGCTTTCATTGTTTTTAATAATTCAATGCCATTCATTCGAGGCATATTAATATCCATCAAAATAAACCAAGGTAATTCTTGATTTTCATGTAACATTTCTAATGCTTGTTCTCCATTTTCTGCAGTAACCAGCTTATTCGGAATTTTTAATTTTCGCACAGCACGTCGAACCGTCATTCTATCGACTTCGTCATCTTCAACAAGCAGAATATGCCTATTATTAAACTCTTTACTCATAATATCAAACGTTTATATATTTTTTTGCTTAATATAAACAAAAGTACAAATTCTTAATAAGAATTTTTTAAAAATTTTCTACGATAAAATTTAATTTTCTCCGTATTTTTGTCAATTGACGCAATCTAACGAAATGAAACAATTACTACAAGAAATCAAACAATGCAAAATATGTGAGCCACATTTGGATTTAGGTGCAAACCCTGTGGTACATGTATCAAAAAATTCTAAAATTATGGTGATTGGTCAAGCTCCTGGAACTCGTGTACATCGTACAGGAATTCCGTGGAATGATCCGAGTGGCAAACGGTTGAGAAGTTGGTTAGATGTTGATGATAAAACATTTTATAATACAGATAATTTTGCGATTATGCCAATGGGTTTTTGTTATCCAGGTAAAGGCAAATCTGGTGACTTGCCACCTCGAAAAGAATGTGCACCGCTTTGGCATGAACAACTTTTAGAACAAATGCCCGATTTACAATTAACCTTACTTATCGGTGCATATGCTCAAAAATATTATTTAAAAAAAACGGCTAAAAAAACATTAACAGCAACCGTTGCTAACTTTGAAAGTTACTTGCCTCAATATATTCCGTTAATTCATCCTTCTCCTCGCAATACATATTGGCTTCAACGTAATCCTTGGTTTGAAGCAGAGGTTATTCCTGTATTGAGAGCGAAAGTAAAAAAATTGATTGATTGTTAAATTCTCTCGCTTCTCAATCAATTCTTTTCACTCCTTCAATAATCAAAATCGTCCAAGCTGCAATAAAAAACGTTCCGCCAATTGGTGTAATTGGCCCTAAAAATGTCCAAGATTCGATTCCTAAGACAGACTTTGTTGCCAATAAATAAATTGATCCAGAGAATAAAATAATTCCGATTAAAAATAATGAAATCGCTGTTTTCAATCGTTTTGATTTCGTTTGATAAGCAATAATTGCGGTCAAAAATATCGCAAACATATGATAAAAATGATAACGAATCCCAACTTGAAACGTTTCTAATTGATTTTCAGAGATTAAGGCTTTTAATCCATGAGCACCAAATGCTCCTAAAATTACCGCTGTTACACCCAAAATTCCAACTAAAATAAAATGCTTTTTCTCCATGATTTTTTCTAAATAATAAATTGATTTTACAAAGATAAACAGGTTTGACTTACTTTTGTTAATAAACGTAGCGTGTGTCACAAAATGGTTACAAGGAAAATTCAATGGTGACTTGTCTCATTGGATATTACAACCAATTCGTTACGCACTCATAAACATATAAATAAAGGGTTTTCCTATAAAAATAATTTTGAACCACAATAGTGAATGCGAGAGCATTCAATAGACACAAAAGGTACTCACAAAAGAATGAAATTAATGAAACAAATAACTTTTGTGAAAATACTTTTGTGTCTTTTGGTTCTTTTGTGGTTCAGAAAATACGATTTTTACACGTTAGATTTTTTATAGGAAAACCGTTCATATAAATACTCTCCAAAGTGGTGAAAAAAAAATTAAAATTACGATGGAGCGTGATTATACTTTTTTTAGAAAATATGAAAGTAGATATATTAGCAATCGGTGTACATCCAGATGATGTAGAATTAAGTTGTAGCGGAACATTATTAAAACACAGAAATGAAGGAAAAACCTTTGGTTTGTTGGATTTGACATTAGGAGAATTAGGAAGTCGAGGAACACCACAATTACGAACGGAAGAAGCCATGAATGCTGCCAAAATATTAGGGGCAAGTTTTAGGGAACAGTTGAATTTGGGCGATGGTTTTTTTGAACACAATCGAGCGAGTATTGTAGAAATAGTGAAAATTATTCGTTATTGCCAACCCGAAATTGTGTTGTGTAATGCCTTGAGTGATAGACATCCTGACCATGGACGCTCCGCAAAGTTACAAGCTGATGCTTGTTTCTTTTCGGGGTTGCAACGAATTGAAACGGAATTTCGAGGCGAGAAACAAATGCATTGGCGACCAAAAGCAATTTATCATTATATTCAAGATGTACAATTGATACCAGATTTTGTAGTTGATATTACGCCTTTTATGGAACAAAAGATTGAATCTATTTTAGCATATCAATCACAATTTCATAATCCAAATTATAAAAAAGAAGAAATTCAAACACCTATTTCGGGGAAAGGTTTTATGGATTTCATGTATGCCAAAAATCGTGTTTTTGGTCGTTCGATTAACGCTGAATTTGCAGAAGGTTTTAATACCAGTCGAATTTTTGGTGTAAAAGATTTATTTGATTTGACTTGATACTTATTTGGTTCTTTGAAAAATCCAGTGATAAACCTAAATATACGAATTATTTGAATTCGTTTTTTGTGTTGATGTGTTGATGTTATACCAACGTCAGCACATCAGCACATCAACACATCAACACATCAACACAAAAAACAATCTTGATAGATTTCAAATTTTTATTATTTCACTGGATTTTTCAAAGAACCACTTATTTTAAATATTAGACATTTTGTACAAAGAGAGTTGTCAAGTTTAAAAAGAATTGACAACTCTAATCTTAACGAATAACGTATCTTTTCGAGGATTGTATTCGTTTTTTAACCTTAGTAATCTACTTTTCATCTAAAACTGCTGCTGCTTTTTGAATAAAATAGGAAGGGAAGTAATATATTTAAACATCATTTATAAAATATAATGAGTAGAAGTATGTCTTAAAGCGAAAATCTTTTGGTGCAACAATTACATTATACTTTAAGTGTTTTCATCTAAAATAGAAGTCAATTTTGTCAAAGGTGAGTCTCAAGCCAACTACTAAAATTAATAAAATGAATCAAAAAATACTGAAACGAATCTTTTTACCTCAACAACGTATCGTTTGGCACTTTGTATTTTGGTTGGTGATTTTAGCAATGTTTACAGGTATTGATGTGACGAGCGGTGAAATTACGAATCATACGGTGCGTTGGCATAAGATGTTGTGGTCAAATATGATGGCTTTACCAGTTATGATTTTGGCAACTTATACGATGTTATATGGTTTGTTGCCATGGTATTTGGAGAAACGAAATTTGTTCTTATCAATGATAGCGGTTTTGGCGACTGCGTTTCTTTTTGGAATGATACAACGAGCCGTTGCTCAGTTTTTTATTTATCCTTATGTTTGGGGCGAAAGTTTGAAACATGGCTGGTTTGTTTTTTATAAAATAGCCTTTAATGTTATTAATATTTATATGGTTGTTTTTGCAGCGGTTGCGATTAAATTATTAAAAATTGCATTGCAAAATGAATACGCCCGACAATTGTTAGAAAAAGAAAAACTGCGTGCTGAATTAAAATTTTTAAAAACACAAATTCATCCACATTTTTTATTTAATACCTTAAATAATTTGTATGCATTGACACTTCAAAACTCGACAAAATCGCCAGAAGTTGTTTTAAAATTATCGGGTTTATTGGATTATATGTTGTTTGAAAGCAATGTGTCGAAAGTGCCACTTTCAAAGGAAATTTCGTTAATTAACAATTATATTTCGTTAGAAAAACTCCGTTATGGCGATGCTTTGGAGGTTAGTTTTAATTTTTCGATTGATCATATTCAACGTCAAATCGCTCCGCTTTTATTTTTTCCGTTTGTAGAATTTGTTTTTCAACAGAGTTTATTAGATAATTCTAAACCAACTTGGATTACGATAGATTTGGATATTCGGAATGATCTATTGACATTGAAAGTAGAAAATATGAAAACGGATTCAGCATCAATTAATAATTACCATAATTTAAAAAATGTTAAACGACGATTAAATTTATTATATCCTCAAAAACATAATTTAAAACTATTAGATACAGAAGAAACACATCTTATTGTATTGACATTAGAGATAGAACCTTACACTTTTACAAAGGATATTCAAACTTTTGAAAACGATAAAATAATCACTAAAACGATATAAAGTCCCAAATTTTGGGATAATGAATCACTAAAACTATACATTCACGTTTCGCTGAAACGTAAAATAGAAATCACAATCGCTAAATTTTGCTTCGCAAAATGCTTTTTTAAATAGGTTTTTTATTAGAAAATCTGCGTGAGATGATTGTGTTTTGCAAAGCAAAACGTAATATTTTTCATTTTTAAATTTAATATCAGCAAAACAGGAATATACAACTAAATAAACGATAATGATTAATTGCTTAATTGTAGATGATGAACCTTTGGCAAGAGATGTGATTGCGTCTTATCTTGAGAATGTTTCGGGATTTGAGGTAACGGCTACTTGCAAAAATGCGTTAGAAGCTTTTGAAGTATTACAAAAACAAGAAATAGATTTGATATTTTTGGATATTAATATGCCACAATTAAATGGAATTGAGTTTGTTAAAACCTTGACAAATCCACCAAAAATTATTTTCACGACCGCTTACAGAGATTATGCGATTGAAGGATTTGAATTAGATGCGATTGATTATCTATTAAAACCAATTTCATTTGGTCGATTTATGAAAGCCATCAACAAAATCCAACGAAAACCTATTACAGAAATAGTTTCTTCACCAGAGCCTGTTGTTACGGCTTCTAATGCCGCCCCTTTCTTGTATATCAAGATGGACAAACGGATTCTGAAAGTTTATTTGGATAAAATTGTCTATATCGAAAGTCAAAAAGATTATGTCCGTATCGTTATGGAGAATGATGAAGATGTCGTAACGAAGCAAAAAATTTCTTATTTAGAACAACGACTACCGAATGGACATTTTCTTCGTATTCATCGTTCTTATATCGTTGCAGTGAATAAAATAACCGCATTTTCTTCTATTAATATTGAAGTTGACGAAATTGAGCTACCAATTGGTCGAAGTTATAAACAATTCGTCATGGAAGCGTTGAATTTTTAGATTTTCCTACGTTTTTTTAAGAAAAAGTGATTTTTTTATTGTTAAATACACCATTTTTGTAGTTCATTGCATCTACAATGAGTAATGAAGTGGCGACACTTCAATAACAAAATATAGAAAAATCTTATAACTAAATTTATTCACTTAACGGATTGTTGCTTCTTGATGGTTTTAAATATTTATTTTTTTGTATTTATCTGATTAGAAACTTTCGGATTCTGCATAAAAAAATGTAATATTGCGACCAAACAGACAAAAACCAAAGTACACAAATCATGAGTAAAACCATACTTAATATCGTATTAACGTTGATGTTTTTTGGGTTAGTTTATGTATTAGTCGATTTGATTAGAACACCAATTGACTTCCAAAAACAGAAAGACACACGTGAGAGAGCTGTCGCTACACAATTGAAAAAATTAAGAACAGCACAGCAAGCATACAGAAGCATTACCGGAAAATATGCGCCTGACTTTGACACATTATCTGATGTATTGACAAACGGACAATTTGAAATAGTCACGGTTGTAGGTGATGCAGATGCTGGTGAAGCAGTTACAAGAAGTACATCTTATGTAATAGCAGCGGATTCGATGGCAAAATTAGGAATCAATACTACCGTAGATTCTTTAAGTTATGTTCCTTTCGGCTCTGAAAATGCAGCGTTTAAAATGGAAGCGAAAGAGATTGAATATCAATCAACAACGGTTCAGGTTGTAGAGGTAAAAATTCCTTGGAAAGATTTTATGGGTAAATATGCAGATGCGAAGTATCAACGTTATGATGCAACATACAATCCTACTGATCCTTCTGAGAAAAATTATTTCTTGAAGTTCGGAGATTTAAACAAACCTACACTTAATGCGAATTGGCGTCGATTCGGTAAGGATGAAAAAAATGACTAAAATTATAGCGAAAGCTAATTTTAATACAAATAATAGTAACCTGTTTGTTCTAATTGGAGCAAACAGGTTCTCTTATTTTATATCCACAGAAGATAAAAAGGTTGTTATACAAGAATCTCAAGTAGTTGACGAAAAACCTTTGGCAAGTGTTATCAAAAAGGACTTATCACTTAATAATAAATTTGGTGAAGTTAAAGTAGGTTTCTATTCGCCTTACACAACATTAGTTCCTGACATTATATATAAAGAAAAAGACGCAACTTCTTACTTAGAGAATAGTTTCCGTATTCCACATCAACATTATTTATTAACAGACAATTTGTCTTCGTTACAGTGCCAAAATGTATTTTTAGCACCAATCGAAATTTATAACCTTTTCCAAAATAAATTTTCTAATGTGAAATATTTTCATGTAACAACAACACTTTTAGTTGCATGGCAAGAAAAGGCAACTCAACTTCAAACACCTTCTATTTATATCAATGTAATAGGTAATCAATTTCAAATCGGTGCATTTGACAAAAAAAGGTTATTATTATCCAATACTTACGAGTTCAAAACTGCAAAGGATTTTATTTATTTTACCTTATTAACTTTTGATCAATTAGATTTAAATGTAGAAAAAACACCTTTGTTTTTATCAGGTGAAGTGATGAAAGCTTCTGAAATCTATAATTTATTATATCGTTATATTCGAGATATAAACTTCATGGAAAGAACACCTGCATTCACTTTTGATGCTGCATTCAATCAACAAGCAAATCATTTCAACTTCGATTTATATAGTTTTCATTTGTTGTAATATTATGATTGACTCAATGAGTAATTATTGAATTGTAAGAAGTTGAAAGTCAATTTATTAAAAACAATCTATTTGTGACATAGAAAATCAAAAATCTATTTCGACCCTTATATTTTTTAATAAAAAAAGTTTTAAAAATTCAACAAAAATATATAATCAATTCATTATCAATAACTTACACTTCACTTCGATGACCAAGGTAAATCATACTACTGACGGTCGAAGTTTTTTTGCTCTAAATAATTGATATTTCTTATTATTTCATTGTTGCAAATACTTGTTTACAGCCATATTTTTCTTATTTTTACAACGTAAATTAATCGAACCACTTTTGGAATTGAAATAAAAGTGCGAACATCATGAAAAATGCACCAATAAAAAATTAATCGAACCACTTTTGGAATTGAAATATTATTTGTTGTAATTAACTCATTATCAAATACTTAAAATTAATCGAACCACTTTTGGAATTGAAATTAATCTATCTGCTACTGCAAAATCTTCATCAAAAACAAATTAATCGAACCACTTTTGGAATTGAAATATCTTTACAAAAATCATTAATGTAAATATTACGTTAAATTAATCGAACCACTTTTGGAATTGAAATCGAACTCGTTTGGAATGATGCAACGAACAAATGGGAAAATTAATCGAACCACTTTTGGAATTGAAATTCGT